>JBHLKA010000005.1:0-53031 GCA_048887145.1 Candidatus Hodarchaeota archaeon | reverse complement strand
CTGGAAAAAAGATTTATTAGAAGAAAGAGGGTATAAAATAGGTTGTAAAGGTTGTCGAATAAGAAATAAAAATTGTGTGTTTATAAGAAAAGATTGTCCAGCATTAAGAAAAAAAGAATTTGAATTTTGTTATGAATGTGATAGCTTTCCTTGTCAAAAGCTACAAAAAATGGATAATCTTTATCAAAAAAGGTATTCCGTCAATATGATTAATAATTTAAAAAGGATTGAAGAAATTGGAGTTGAATTGTGGCTCCAGGAGCAGGAAAAACTCTATACATGCCCCAAATGTAAGGGTGAAATTTGCATTCACGACGCGGAATGCTATGATTGTGGTAATAAAATTAATCCAAATATAAAGTAGAAGGGGAAAAATATGGTTAGATTAGTAATAGATGATTTTAAACATATGGCTGGTGCAAATTGCCAGACTTCAAGTTTAAGAAAAGTACTAGCGTATTATGGAATTGAACTTTCCGAACCAATGATAATTGGATTGTGTTCGGGGTTGGGTTTTTTCTATTTTTATATGAAAAGAATGCCCTTTCCAATGGTTTTAGGGTTGGCAGTTAAGAAAACCGAGGTTTTTGAAAGAGTTTTAAGCATTCTGGGAGGAAGTGTAAAAGTTACAGAAACAGCATCAAAAAATGCTGCCCATAATAATTTAATTGCATTATTAGAGAAAGGTCAACCCGCAATAACATTTGTTGATTTTGCATACTTACCTTTCTTTTTTGCAGAGGGCACTCCCATCCCTAATGAACAATCGGGTCATTTTGGTGCCCATACATTTGTAATATATGGAATTGATGAGGAAAAAAATGAAGCTTACATTTCTGATCGATACGCTAATCCTCATATAATGTCCTATGAGCAATTAAAGGAAGCAAGGGGTAGTAAATACGCACCTTTTCCAGCTAAGAATAAATTAGTTGAGTTAAGCTTACCAAAAAAAGTTAAAAATTTAAAAGAAATTATTCCCACAGCGATAAAAGCTAATGTGAATTATATGTACAATCCTCCAATCCATAATATGGGATTGACTGGTTTTGAGAAATGGAGAAAGATGCTTCCGACGTGGGCTACCGACTTTAAAGATGATAATCTATTGTTTGGTCTAATTTCTGTGTTTATTTACATGGAGACCGGAGGGACTGGTGGTGCAATGTTTCGAATTTTATACCGGGATTTCTTAAAAGAAGCAGGAAATTTGTTGAATAATAATGGGCTTCTTAAAGCTTCAGATTTGTTTGATGAAATTGTTAAAAAAATTCGAGAATTAGAAACTATAATCTTGCCGGATGGCCTTCCTAACCTTAAAAAATTAAGAGAATTATTCCTAAAAAGCAATGAGATTACGGAAAAAGGTGCGAGCGATTATCAAAAGCAATTGAAAAAGCTTGATGATGAATTTGAAAAGGTTATAAATGGAGCCAAAAAAGAAATAGAATCATGGAGAAATAATATCCCCCATATGGATAAGGGAATTCATGAATGGGCAGAATTAGAAACTAAGGCATGGGAACAAGTAAAAAAATCAATATAAGAAGAAAAAATGTGTTAAGATGTCATTAGATATTTTGAAAGAGTTGGACATTGAAAAAATGCGAGAGGTCTTTCTAAAATATACAAGAAAAGCATTTGAAATGCTTCCATTGATAAAAAATCCAAGTATTTTAGATATAGGTTGTGGGTCCGGTACCCTAACAATCGAATTAGCAAGGCTTAGCGATGGAAAGATTACTGGAATCGATATTGATCAGGCTGCTTTAAATAGATTTAAATCAAAAGTCGAAAGAGAAGGTCTTTCAAGTCGTATAAGAATATTAAATCAGTCTATATATAATACAGACTTTTCAACAGAGAGCTTTAATCTTATTTGGGATGAAGGAGTATTACATATCCTAAATACCAAGAAGAGTTTAGTGGAATGTAATCGAATATTAAAGTTAAATGGATTTTTGGTCGTTGGGGAAGTAATAAAATGGATCAATAATAACTTAGAAGTCTTTCCTAAATGTGGTTTTAATCTCATAAATAAGTTTTTTTTACCAGAGGAATGTTGGTGGAGAGAATATTATTTACCAATGGAAAAAAAGATCAAGGAATTACGTTCTAAGTTTAAACAACCTAAAGAGCTAGAAAAATTAAAGTCATATGAGAGTGAAATCAAAATGGTTAAGAAAAATCCTAAAGAGTTTGATTGCGCATTCTACATTTTTCAAAAAGTAAACTAAAAAAAGTGATGAATTAGAATATGGATGAAATAAAAGTTGTTGGAGCAAGAATCCATAATTTGAAGAACATAAATGTTAATATTCCGAAGAGAAAAATAATTCTTATCACGGGTGTATCAGGTTCAGGTAAATCGAGCTTGGCGTTTGATATTCTATTTGATGAGGGGATGAATCGATACCTTCAATCCATCGGCTTTCCACCTAAGTTTGAAGACGAGAAGCCTTTTGATTTAATCGAGGGGTTAAGTCCCACAGTAGCAGTGGAACAACGAACTACACGCATATTTAATCCACGCTCCACAGTTGGAACTAAAACAGGAATTTATGGATTACTCAGAATGTTATATACCACTGAAGGTATTTTGATATGCCCTATTTGCAAGGAACCAGTTAATGATAATCTAGAGTGTGATTTATGTGGGATGATCATAGAGAGGAAGCAAATTAAACATTTTTCATTTAACGAACCCTCTGGCATGTGTTTATCTTGTAAAGGTAGAGGGTATACTATGCATATTACGGAGGACTTAATCGTTCAAAATAATAATCGAAATTTAATTCAGATAACAAAAGCAGGATCAGCTGTTTTTGCTGATCAAATTCGATTTGTTGAACAATTACCAAGATTTTACGATTTTGACATTAAGACGCCATATAAAGATTTACCAGATAATATAAAACAGGTGTTTTTATATGGTAGTGGTAAAAAATTGCCTTTCGAGTGGGACTCAAAGACGTTTACGGGAATATTAGAAAGAGTGTTTGAAGGAATTATTCCCCATGTAAAGCGTGCTCTCGCAGAGTCAAAAAGTGCTTATAGAAGACATAAGATTCATGAAAATTTTATGTCAATGAAAAAATGTAAAGAATGTAATGGTTATCGAATAAATGAACAAGCTAGAGAGGTTAAAATCGCTGGAAAACATATTGGTGAGTTAGCTATGATGACTATTGATGAATTGATAGTATTTTTGGAAGGTTTAAGTGAAGAGCATGTGAGAAGTCCACAAGGTGAATCAATGTTAGATAGTTTATTAGAGGGTTTAAAACGTATGATTAATGTTGGTCTATCATACTTACATTCAAATCGTTCTTTACCCACATTAAGTGGTGGTGAACTTCAACGATTATCTCTTATGACTCATTTAGATGCTGGTCTTGATTCGCTTGTTTATATATTAGATGAACCCAGCATGAGTTTACATGAGAAAGAGAAGGAATCTTTAATAGATATATTAAAACGATTGAAAGATTTAGGAAATACGGTAATAATAGTTGAGCATGATAAACGTTTTATAGATATTGCTGATGAAATAATAGATATTGGACCTGGAGCTGGTATGAATGGGGGTGAGATAGTTTATCAAGGCTCGATTGATGGAATTTTAAAAGTAGAAAATTCATATACGGGTCAATTTTTAGCTGGTAATATTAAATTACCTGAAAAAGCCATTGAGGAACGCAAAGTTATTAATACAAACACGAAATTTCTTACAATTAGAAATGCACAAACTAACAACCTAAAAAATATAACAGTTGAAATTCCACTGGGAATGATGGTAGGTATTGCTGGGGTTTCTGGGTCCGGGAAAAGTTCTCTAATATTGGACACACTAGTGCCACTGATAAAACCATTTTTCATAAGAAGTGCTGAAATAAAGCAAATTGAAAAGGAGTATAATAATGAAAACGAGGAAAATGATAAAGACCTTTTAGAATATTCTGGAATTATAGAAGGATGGGAGAATTTAGATGAAGTGATTGTTGTCAACCAAAAGCCAATATCTAGGGTAAGAACGTCAACACCTTGCTCTTTTATTGGGATTTGGGAAAAAATTAGAAATTTATTTGCCAAAACTCCTGAAGCAAAAAAAAGAAAATATAAAGCGGGACACTTTTCTTATAATTCTGATAATGGAAGATGTCCGGCTTGCAAAGGTAATGGTGTTCAAGATTTACAAATATCTTTTCTTAGTAGCTTCACAATCCCCTGTAAAGAATGTAAAGGTATGAGATATAAGCCAGAAATCCTAGAAGTTGAATATAAAGGAAAGAATATATCAGAGGTGTTGAACATGACAGTAAGTGAGGCATTAAAACTTTTTAAATCCCAAACAAATATTTCAAATGTATTAAAAATCCTTGATAGGATTGGTATGGGTTATATAACTCTCGGACAACCAGCTCCGACTTTAAGTGGAGGTGAAGCTCAGCGTATCAAACTAGCGAAAGAATTAGGAAAAGCATGTAAAGGCGATTCATTGTATATATTAGATGAACCTACGGTTGGACTATCATTCTATGATGCTGTAAAGCTGATAGAATTACTCGAACAACTTGTTAAAGAAGGAAATAGTGTCATTATAATAGAGCACGATCCTCAAATCCTTGCTTATACCGACTACATCATTGAATTAGGACCTGAAGGAGGGCCTAAAGGTGGAAAGGTTATTGCTAAAGGTAATCCAGAAGAAATAATAAAATCTAAAGAGTCTATTACAGCTGCTTATCTAAAAGTTAGTTAGGTATTTCACGCTTTTTTACAAATCTATCGATTTGGAGACCATCCTCATGATTTCTTTGGTCGCAATTGGAATTGTTGGAGCAAGTTCATTAATAGTCTTGGTATTTATTGATGAAAAAAGAAAGCACGTGATAAAAGAAAGTGAAATTTTAAGTATATCTATTCTTAACTTTTTTTATTTCCTTTTATAAAAATTAGATTAAATTTTGATGTGATAAAATATGCAGAATCTAAATAAGAAAGATTTTGAACCCGAAAGCTTTGTTAATAAAGCATTAGAAGATCCTAAAATATTAGCTGAATTGATGAATAATCTTTTAGCTAAAGATGAAATTGTTCGATATAATAGCCATAAAATCTTAATAATTATAAGCCAAGATAAACCAGAAGTTCTTTATCCCCATTGGGATTTTTTTGCTGATTTGTTAAAAAGTAAAAACAATTTCCATAAAGTTATTGGAATTCAAATTCTCGCCAACCTTACCAAAATTGATACTAAAAACAAGTTTGAAGATATTTTTGAAATTTATTGTAATTTACTTGATGCTAAAAGTGTAATGACAGCTGGGCATCTAGCAGCGAATCTTGGCATAATTGCTAAAGTAAAACCGAACCTGAGAGATAAGCTAACAAAAGTATTATTAAGCATAGACGAGACACATCACGAAATTAGCCGTAAAGATTTAATAAAAGCATACATTATCGAATCTTTCAATGAATACTTTAATGAAATAGAAAATAAGGAAGAAATCATTAAATTTGTAAAAGCTCAATTGGAATGTAAAAGCCCTAAAACTAGAAAAGCAGCTGAAAAATTTCTTAAAAAATATAACTAAATTTTAATTTTGAATATATATTCACTTGTCGCAAGACTGCGACAATATTGTGACAATATTTAAATAGTCAAATTTATTTTATCATATTATAATTATATGCTATAATTCATCAATAGGTGATTAAATAGTTCCTGGATTTAACTATAATTCAATTTATATTTACATTCCATTACTTTAAGTTTCTATTGTGAAAAATTAGCATATGAGTTTGATGGAAAAGTTGGTGGAGGAATAAATTATGGAAGAATTAAAATTTAATAGGGCTATTATTTTAGATAATGGAACAGGAATTTCTAAAAACGGTTTTGGTGGAGAAGATCAACCACGATCGGTTTTTCCTACCATGATTGGAACCCCAAAATATGGAACTGTGATGCCTGATGTAAAACACTTTTCTAGAGAATATTATATTGGAGAAGAAGCAATGGAACTCAGAGGTCTTTTGAGTCTTAAATTTCCGATCGAACATGGTATTGTAGAAGATTGGCCTGCTATGGAAAAATTATGGCATTATACATATTATACTGACCTAAGAATTGATCCTTCAGAACATCCGATACTCCTTACAGAAGCACCATTGAATCCGCGACAAAATAGAGAGAAAATGGCAGAAATCATGTTTGAGACATTTAATGTACCTGCATTATATATTGCGATGCAAGCAGTGTTATCTTTATATGCTTCAGGAAGAACAACAGGAACTGTAATAGATATCGGCGATGGAGTGTCTCATATTGTTCCAATTTATGAAGGATTTGCATTAAGTCATGCTATACAAAGAATAGATCTAGCAGGAAGAGATGTAACAAAATATTTACAAAGATTGTTAAGACAAAAAGGGTACTCATTTACCTCAACTGCTGAAACTGAAATTGTAAGAGATATTAAAGAAAAGCTATGTTATGTGGCAATAGATCCAGAAAAAGAATTACTACTCTCTAAGAAAGTTGCTGGAATGGAAAAATTATATATGCTCCCGGATGGAGAAACAATTAGCTTAGGAATAGAGAGATTCTTTGCTCCTGAATGTTTTTTCAATCCATCAGTGATAGGAAAAGAGTTAGACCCAATTGATAATCTTATTGTAAGCGCTATATCTGAATGTGATGTTGACCTACGGAGGGATCTTTATAGTAATATCGTATTATCTGGTGGTTCTACAATGTTTCCAGGTATTAAGGAAAGGCTAACTAAAGAAATAAAAGAAATGATTTCTGAATCTGTTGATGTAAGAATTATTAGTCCACCAGAACGGATGTACTCTGTTTGGATTGGAGGCTCAATATTAGGATCATTGAAATCTTTTCATAGAATGTGGGTTACAAGACGTGAATATAAAGAATTTGGCCCTACAATAATACACAGGTGCTTCTAATAATTTTATATAATTTTTTTTTATTTTTTTTCCCATTTTATATTATAAGATTAAGAGGTTTAATGAAATTTGGAAAAAATTCTAAATCGTCTTGACAAATTTCTCACAAAAGAATCTAGAATAATTTCAACGACGATTGTTGAAGGATCTAATAAAATTGTGTATTCATCAGGTAATTGGGATATTTCTAATGATCTAAACAAAATTAATTCTTTTTGGAATTCTGAAAAATTAGGTGAATTGATTATTAGTAATGTGAGATATAAAATCATTCAAGTATCAACTGAAAGATTTGTTGCAACGAATTTAGAGAAAAAAGGGAGTATTATTGGATTTAAAGATGATGAGAGAAGAATAATTTGCAGAATTGAACCTGGAGAGCCAGTATATTTAGAATTAGTTGAAGCTTCGAGAACATTAGGAAACCTACGTAAAAGAGAGCCTTATTTAGCTCCTAATATTACCTTAGGCAAAATTAAGGATATAAAATGGGCAACTCCAAAAGTATTACTTAATGATACTCAAAATCTTCAGAGATTGGGATTACTAAAAGTTGGATTAACATTTGAAGAGGCAAAAGTATATCTAAGGCTTCTTCAAAGTGGTGAAAAAGGAGAAAAAGTGGGAACTCTTAATAAACAATTGGAAATTAAGAGAACTACAATATATCGAATCATTGAACGATTAATAAATAAATGCTGGGTTGATAAATTAATGGAAAAACCAACAGGTACGACTATTTATGTTGCTAGACCCCTTAATGAGGTTATCGATAATATTATTAAAGAAAGGGAAAATGAATTAAAGATTCTTAAGAGTTTCAGATATATAATGGGGGAGAGCTCTGAAAATGGTTGGATTGATATTTCAAAAGAGTATAACACTTTAGGAATAATTGGAGTTGATAAAGATTGTGGACTTATTATATTTGAATATGATAAAGCTGTGAAAGAAGAAATCATCATTCAAGCAGCTTTACAACTATCATATGAGAAATTAAAAGGACAATTACAACCCGATTCTGAAAAAGAAGAATTTACAAATGTGGATTTGAAGGATATCAAAATCACTCAAGTTACAATTGATAATTACTTTGGGGCAATTATGTATTTAAAATTTAAGGAGGGTTCAAAAACAGCGAATAATGTCGGAACTGATTGGATTGTAGCAGCGAAACACCTTGCAGTACCCATAGAAGATAAAATTTATGTAATTTGGGGTTCAGAAGAAAAATTTCCAATATTATTAAGTATAATTTTGAAATTAAGATAATCAGAAATTTGGAATTTCTGGATACTTCTTTGCTTCCTCATAAATGGGCCCTTAATAATGAAACCAAATGCCAAACCAATACCTCTTCCAACTAATAAATTGTTATTAATCTTAATTTCAAAAGCTATTAAAGTCTTCTGTGGGATTTTTATAATTCTTGTCTTATGGATTTTAATCTAATAGAAATTTTTTTCCTTTAGTTTAGTTATTTTTCCTTCTTTCAATCGGTGATTCATTAATTCATGGAATCTTTCTAACATTTTACTAATTGGACTATTCTTTATAAGGCGTTTTGAACTTAATCCAAAACCACCTGAACATTTACTTTCAGACATCAATATACCTGTTTCATCTTCGTTAAATTTATACTCAAGATAAGCTTCTTCTGGAATTATTATTTTACCATTTTCCCCTACTTTTGACCATCCAAATATGTATTTCCCACCTTTTACAAGCTAAGGCATATAACCATCCTTTTTTATTTTTCTCTAATGATACTATTATAAAAATCTAATATAATCCTTTCACGGTCATTAGCAATTTTTTTTGAAACATCTAAATACATTTGATTTCTCAATTTCATTATTTTATTTTCTAAATGCTCAATTACTTGATCAATTCCACCCCTACTTTTAACAGTAAATCCTATTGTACGATATAAGCCAATAGCTCCTAATGCATCTAATTTATCTGCATCAGATAAAATTTTTGCTTCCAGTGTTTTAGGTTTTATCTCGTTTGAAAAAGAATGAGACCTTATACAATGAATAATATTCTCAATATCCTCTTTAGGGAGACCAATATCCATGTTAGTTAAAAAGTTAATTGCTAATTCTGCAGAAATTTCAGCGTGATTTCTTTTAAAGCTGTTTAATCCTTCTTTATTTCTTCCAATATCATGAAGTAATGCCGCTATTTTTAATATTTTAATATCTGCATCTAATTTTTTTCCTATTTTAAGACATAAACTATATACTCTTTCAATATGAGGAAATCCATGAATATCATCAGATTCGGAATTCTCTCTCGCAAATTTAAAAATAGTTTCCAACATACTTTATTTTACAATCAATATTATAAAATAATAATTTCTATAAAGAGAAAATGAATAAAAAGAGTTGATAAAAAAATGTTAATTTTTTGAAAGGATTAAATTTCTTCTCCCCTTCTTTTAGCCTCGATATCCTTAAGTTCTTTTCTTAGTACTTTACCTACTAATGTTTCAGGTAGTTCTTTTCGAAATTCGATGAATTTTGGAACCTTATACGCAGCTACAGTTTGTCTGCAGAATTCTTTAATTTCACTTTTGATTTCTTCACTTTCGTTATATCCATCTTTTAATACAATATATGCTTTTACTTTTTCACTACCAGGGATATCTGGGTCAGGAATCCCTATAACGGCTGCATTTTCTATGGCTTCATATTCAAATAGTACATCTTCAAGTTCTCTTGGATAAACTTTAAAACCGCTTACATTAATCATATCTTTCTTCCTATCGACAATATAGAAGTAACCTTCTTCATCCATTATCCCAATATCACCAGTTAAAAGCCATCCGTCCTTCAACTGATTAGCAGTTTCTTCAGGCTTATTCCAATATCCTTTCATGACCTGCGGACCTTTTATTATTATTTCACCTGATTCCCCTAAAGGAACAATTTTTGTATAATCATCAATTTCGACGATTTTTACCTCTGTATCTGGAATGGGCATTCCAACAGAACCAACTTTTCTTACTCCATTAACAGGATTGATATGAGTAACTGGTGATGTCTCTGTCATTCCATAACCTTCAAGTATTTTACCTCCAGTTCTTTCTTCAAATTCTTTAAGGACTTCAGGCGGCATAGGTGCAGCACCTGTATTACAAATTCTAATTGATTTAAGATCTTTAGCATAATCTTCAAGATCATCTCGTTCTAATAAACGCAAATACATAGTCGGAACACCGGGGAACATTGCAGGTTGGGTTGCTCGAATTATTTCAAATAAAGATTTTTGATCTCTAGGATCAGGATTTAAAGCAATTGTAGTAGCAGTAGAGATCAAAAAATTCATGCAAACAGTTTGACCATATATATGAAATAGTGGTAAATTAGTCAGACCTGTATCTTTGCCTTTTCGTAATTCTGAAGCATTCCATGTATAAATAGCAACACAATTAGATACAATATTGTAGTGAGTTAACATGGCGCCCTTAGGTACTCCAGTTGTACCTCCTGTGTATTGAAGACATGCTATATCTTCTTTTGCATTTGTTTCATATTTAGGTAGATTAGGTTTTGTATTTTCAATTAAATTAACAAATTGCAAAGTCCCTGCGATTTCCGGTGGATTTTTAGAAGCCATTGGACCATAATCCATTATATTAGTTATAATTACATGTCGAAGCCGTGTTCTTTCCTTGATTTTATTAACTTTTTCTATTTGATTATCCCAGGCAATTATTATTTCAGCTCCAGAATCATTTAATTGATAAGCTAATTCATGTTCAGTATGAAGAACACTACAGGCTGTAACAATACCACCAGCTTTCAAAATACCATAATAACTCATGATAAATTGCGGGAAATTTGGTATCATAATCGCTACAACATCACCTTTTTTAACACCTAAGTTAACAAGCGCAGTAGCAAGTTTCTCAGTTATTTCCTTTAACCTTTTATAAGATATCTTATTATTCATAAACCAAATAGCTGTTCGTCCACCAAAATCTTTCGCTGAATTATCTAGGAGTTTATAAATATTTATTTCCGGGTAATCAATATGAGGAGGGACACCCTTATCATAATTTTTTAACCATATTTTTTCAGTATACGGATTTTCACTCATAATATCTCTCTATTAATAATTTATTGATTTTAATTTAATTGAAATCTATTAATATTTTATTATTTTTAAAAACTCTTAAATCTTTAATTATTTTATTTCATTAATATATTCAATTATGAAATAAATAAGTATTTATATAGTTAATTAAAAAAAAAATATTTATTTTGTGTTTTGGATTAATAAGCAAATACTTTTATAATAATAGAATCTTTTCAGGTTATGTTTCAGTCCCCTCAATTTTCTCTAAAGCCTCTAAAGCCGCAGTTGCTACAAGATCAGACTTATCTTCAGCCATAGCTTTTAATATCGGTATTACATTAGGGTCATCTGGATTTATTTCTCCAAGAGCTTCGGCTGCACGCCACCTTACATCAACTTTCTTATCGTTTAGTAAATCGATTAATGTTGAACTTGCTTTAGATGCTGCATGTCCAATCTTTCCTAAAGCTATTGCCGATTCAATTCGAACTCTCCTATTTGGATCATTTAAAGTCTCTATAAGAGTGGGAATTGCGTCTATTGCAATATTCCTCAATTTACCTAATGTTCTTGCAGTTTCTACTCGAATTGAGCTTTTAGGATCCTTTAACGCTTCAGTTAATTTTGGAATGGCTTCAACTGCTTCATCTCCAATTCCTCCAATAGCCCAAATTGCCAAACTTCTTACTTGTTTTTCAGGATCATCAATCGCTTGAATTAAAGTAGGTATTGCAGGGTAACCGATATTACGGAGGGCATCGGCTGCTTTCCCTTGAATCCCTCTCTTTTTGTCATGGAGTGCTAGAGATAAATTTTTAATTATTTCTGGATATGGGAGTTTCATCTCACCAAAAGTCTCAATAATGCTCTTACGAACAATAGGATTATAATGTTTTAAATATTTCAAAAGGCTGGGAACGACGTCAGATCCCATTTCGCTGAGTGTTATTATCACAGCTTTCCGTACTCTCCAATCTTTATCTTCTAACGCATTGAGTAAATAAGGTAATGCATTTAATGCACCCTTTCCTATTTCTGATAAAGCATTCACAGCTGCTATCCTAACCGACCAGTTATAATCTCTAATAGCATTTATTAAAATTGGAATCGATTCACGAGCTTCTGGTCCAATTTTTCCCAATGATGTAGCGGCTTCCGTTCGAACTTCCGCGTCTTCATCCTTTAAAGTAGTAATTAAGGCAGAAATTGATTCCTCTGAACTATAACCAATTTTCCCTAGGGTAATAGCTACTTCTTTTCGAATCGATACTTCTTCATTTCTTGCTAGCTTAGATAATTCAGAAATCGCTTTATCTGCTATGTTCCCCATTTTTCCAATAGATCGAACTGCTTCGCGGCATATACTCCAATCGTTATCTTCTAAACAATCTATTAGTTTGGAGAGAGCTGATGAAGATTTTTGACCTAATTCTCCTAAAACTAGAATTGAATTGAATCGGATAGATCTAATTTCACTATCTAGAAGTGTAATTATTTCTTCTATAAGAGATGAATCTGTCTCAACTCTTGCTAGAATTAAATCCATTCTTCCATCTCTTAATAATGTTTCTAAAGGAATTGACATCTTTACATCACCTTATATTCCTAAGTAAACCTTTTTAATACGTGGTTCCTTTTCAAGTTCTTGTTTAGTGCCTCGCATTTCAATTTTTCCTTCTTCAAGCACATGAATGTATTGAGAGACATCCATTGCAAGTAAAGCATCTTGTTCAACAAGAAGAGTGGTTGTGCCTGTTTCCTTGATTTGATTGATCGATTCGAAAATTATTTCTTTAAATTTTGGAGCTAAACCTAATGATGGTTCATCTAATAATAGAAGTATAGGGTCGGCCATTATTGCACGACCAAGCGCAAGCATCTGTTGTTCACCTCCACTAAGTGTTCCTGCTCGTTGCTTTTTTCTTTCCCTAAGACGAGGGAACATGTCAAATACAAATTCCAAGAGTTCATTGAACTTTTTTCTATCCTTTAATACATAAGCTCCCATTTCAAGATTTTCGAGGACAGTCATGTCATAGAAGAGTTTACGTCGTTCAGGGCATTGGGAAATTCCCATTCTAGCAATCTTATAAGCATCTATCTCATCAATTCTTTTTCCATTGAAAAATATTTTTCCTCTATCTATCTCTTCTAGACCAGATATAACCCTTAGTAAAGTAGTTTTTCCTGCTCCATTTGGTCCAATAACTGCTTCAAGAGTTTTCTTTTCAAGTTTTATATTCACTTCCTCAAGTGCTTTTGCTTTACCATAGTAGTGATATACTCTTTTTACTTCAAGTATATCACTTGTCTCATCTGGTTGGGATTTATCACGTTTTCTCATTAATTTCCACCTCTACCTAGATATGCTTCTATTACACTTTTATTATTGACAACCTCCTTAGGAGGCCCTTCCGCAATTAATTTACCTTGGTGTAAAACAAGAACGCGAGGTACTAATGCCATAAGTTCTCGTAAAACATGCTCTGCGATTATAATTGTGCGACCTTCTCTATTTAGTTGTTTTATCAAATCAACAATAATCATTTGTTCTTCATGTGATAAACCACTAAATGGCTCATCTAAAAGGAGTAATTCTGGATTAGATGCAAGAGCTTTGGCAATTTCAAGCCTTTTCAAATCACCAAAAGGTAGAATAATTGGTGGAATTCTAGCTTTATCAACTAATCCAACTGAGGCAAGAATTATACTCGCAAGCTGATCAACCCCCACTTCCTCACTCATTACTTTACCCCGCGGAGATTTGCATCCTACAATAACATTATCAAGACATGTTAGAAAGCGAAAAGGTTTGACTATTTGAAAGGTTCTTGCTATACCCTGATTCACTTTTTTGGAAGAACTAAATTTCGTAATGTTCACACCATCAAACCAGATGGAACCTGCATTAGGTTTTTCGAATCCAGATATCAAGTTAAACAATGTGGTTTTACCTGCACCATTAGGTCCTATTAAACCCACAAGAGAACCGCGCTCTATTTCGAAACTCACGTCATTTACAGCCGTTAATCCGCTAAACCTTTTTGTTAAATTTTTGATCTGTAGAATAACTCCCATTAACTTTTCCTCTTCTTTTCAAATTTTTTTAAATTATTTCCCTAAAATGATATCCCATAATGATTTAGTTTGTTTTATCGCGGGATCCAATATCCCTCGTTCTGTGAATCTAATAATAATTAATAATATCACTGCAAAAGCTAGTGTACTAATATGGGTAAGGAGGAAGGATGATACTTGAATATTTAATATTCTTAAAATTTCTTCAATAAGAAAACCTGATAGAGCAAAAAAATAGGCGCCCAATACCGCTCCAGAAATCATTGCAATCCCGCCTAAGCAAGTCATAATTACAGGATAAAATGACATTGTAGTACTATATATGGAAGGAACTGCGTGATTGTAATGAAGAATATAAAGACTCCCTGCTATACCAGCAAAGAATGCACTTATCATAAATGAAAATAATTTATATTTCGTAGTGTTAATCCCCGCAGCTCGAGCTGCAGTTTCATTATCACGTATCGCCTGAAAAACAGTACCAAGCTTAGAATTGAAGATGGCAAGTATTAAAACGATGCAAATTATCATAAAAATTAATACTGTAATAAATTCTCTACTATAATTTAGCGTATAGGAAAATACCACAGATTGGGGTAAAGATATTCCCTGTTGTCCCCAAAACCAATCTTTCAAAGACGCCATGGAGAATAAGATAAATAATAATAGAGAAAATGCTAACGTACCCAGTGCTAAGTAAGGACCTCTAAATCTAAGACAAGGAATGGCAATTATTAAACCAATTACTGCTGCTAGAAATCCTCCAATGATAACGGATAGTATCAGATTAAACCCAAGGTAGGTAATAAAATATGCACAAACATATCCCCCGATACCGAAGAATGCAGCATGTCCAAAACTAACCTGACCCGTTACTCCAGCCAATAGATCCCAACTGGCAGCTAAAATCGCATATATCATCGCAAGTACAAAAGTATGATAATATACAGGATCTGATTCTCCAATAAGCAATGGGATAAACGTAACTAAAATCAAGCAAATCAAAATTATCCCGCCCCTGAATGATTTAATCCAAGATTTGAAGTTTTTCCCTGCTGCTGGAAGCTGATAACTAACAAGATGTTTTGTTCCTTTGCTTATTCGATGAGAAATATTTTTGAAGGGTTCTCCAATGGGATATCGAGTTTTAACAGTTATTTCTATTTCTTCTTGGTTTGATTTAGAATTTTCTTCTTTTTCAACCATTTTTTCATCTTTTCCTTATACTATTTTTAAGTTTTAATTTAATTATATTTTTTCTTTCGTTCCAAGTATGCCATGAGGTCTAAATACTAGCACTATCACAATCACGACAAGGTGGATTAATCCGTAAAAGGTCGATCCAAAGATCGGATCGATATAATAAAAAACAAACCATCTTGAAAATGAAATAATAAAAGCACCAATTACGCTTCCTGTGATGCTTCCCATACCTCCAAGAATCACTACTGACATAGATAACAACAAGTAATGCCACCCTTCACCCATATATGTGTATTGTATTGGTACGTATAGGATCGCAGCAATTCCAGCTAATAAAGCAGATAATGTCACAGTAAACATTAGGATTCTATTAACATTTATCCCCATGAGCCTTGCAGCATCCCGATCTTGCGAGACAGCACGCAGTGCTTTACCAAATCTAGATTTTTTAATCATAATTATCGTGAAAACTAAAATCAATAATGCTGCTATAATAACAAAAACATTTTGAAGCTCGATGGATACTCCAAAAAGCGATATATTACCAGAAATAAATGGTTCCAGAACGACAGGCTTAATATCTTCCCCCTTTGACATCTCGACTACAGTTATAGATGAATCAATTAAAAATGCTACCGCAAAAGTAACAATCATGACCATTATTTCGTGATTTTGGGTCGGTTTTATGAAACCGAGATACGTAACCATCCCAACTCCAGTAATAGCGATTAACCCTACGATTATTGCAATAGGATAATCTAAAATTTCAAAATCCACCAACCAGTATACAATGTAAGCTGTAAGTAAATAAAACGCTCCATGGGCTAAATTAATGATTTTACCAACCCCGTAAACTAACGAGTAGCCTATAGATATTAACGCTAAAATGAATCCCATTGTGGTCCCATAAACTAAAAATCCAACAAAGGACAAATTATATCAATTTCTTATATATAATTTCTTTTAAAATATTTATTTTTGAATTATTTGATTATATTAAAACCTTTGGATTTGCTTTAAAGCATACTTTTGATGTTATAAATTTATTAAAAATTTTAAAAAAAAAACTAATTTTTTATTTTTAATTTCTATGGTATTGACGCTTACACCCACCAAGGTGGATACTGATAATCAGCTTTTTTATTCACGGGCTCCCAGTATTTATAAACTGAATAATTATATCCCCATGTTGGAACCGCCACTAGATGATAAGCTGTAGGACTTATCCTTTGCCACTGAATTATACTCATATATGGAAAATACCATTGGGATGGACTTCCATCACCTAACAGATAATCGTGGTTAGCGTCGAAAGCAAACCGAGTAGAAAGAGAACTCCAATAATTAGGCTTAACTCCTGTCGTTCGGCCGCGTACAGGGTTATGAGGGTTAGTTAAATTAAATTTCTCCAGTTCCGCAACTATTGCATCACCATTTATTGTACCAATTCTCTCTGTTACATTGGCTATCAGGTTCACGCCATCCCAACCACCCATTGCGCTGTACATCGGTGTCTCACCTGCAGCTTTTAAAGCTGTAGCCGTTGCCGTATATCTTGCCTGAAATGCGAGAGAATAATCAGATTGATTGACTGGAAGAAATGCATTGGTTGAGATTTCATACATACTATTGTTTCCAGTAAGTAGTTGATAATAGTTTGTCTGCGCCATAACATTGATACCAGCAATTAGACAGTCTGGCTGGTTTCTACCATATGACTTTCCGAATTCAAGCCCAGTAGTCCCAGATGAAATTATATTAATTACTAAGGGGGGATTTTCAGCCATGATATCAGCCCATGTAGCGTCAAACCATGAAGGTTCCGGCGTTATTGCAGGAATTACTTTTACTGTAATATTAGTGGATGATAAATACGGATTATAAGCGCTTAATTCGGTTAAAAACACATTTTTCATCGCTGTAGTCCATAGCATATCTTCATGAATAATAGTAATATTATTCACCCGTCTACCTCCTAATTTCTGATCCTCGATGTCAGGTATGAGAAAATGATTGTAAAACATTGAGAGACCTTCTGCCATTCTCGCGTTATTGGGAGGCATTATCCTGAATAAATATTTAAACTGGTTGCGTGTAAAGGGATTTCCAAGCCAATCCTGACATATAGCATCTGTGGCACAACCGCAAATAAAATATGGAACTTTGAGTTCCATCATTGTAGACACGTAAGTCATAAAAACCTCGCTTCTAAATCCACCAAGGAGCACATCGGGGTCATGAGCTACCATGCGTAAAGCGGCAGCTTTTGCTGCATCGTAATTAAAGTACACTTCTTGAGTATCTTCAAACACAAGTCCTATATAGTATGTCTTTCCACCAACGCTCAAACCGCCTGCAAGGTTGATATCTTCTGCTGCTAAATAAGCACCTGTATACGTGTGTTTACCAGTCCAATAAGCGTCATCAAGAACTCCGACCTTAATTGTCTCGTCGAGAGGTCTTTGTTCACCAAGACCTGGGTATAGATACGGGTTTTCTTCAGGTAGTAATAAATACCATACACCAACACCGATACCAGCACCCGCAAGTGCGATGATAAGCACAACGGCAATGATTCTTTTTGTTTTTCGTTCCACTTTTTAATCACTTAATTATTTTAATTTTTTATTTAAATACTTTTAAGTTCAAATTTAGATTTACAACTAATAATTCAGATAAACATATATATAAATATTTATTATAAATAGAAAACTTTTCAATAAAAATTTAAAAAAAAGAAAATTCAATTTCATTTATTTTTAGGTTTACTTACGTAATTTTTATTTGCGAAAAAAATAGATTTTTTTTACTTTTATCGTCTAAACAAGTTAAATCCGTCAGATACAATTTCAATCGTACCTGAATTTCTATTAAATACTACTTCGAGTGCGTAGGTTGAGCCTAAAAAGTAGCTTTCTGTTAATAATAAAAGTAAAGTGCAATAAGCATCATGTTTTTCTATCATTGGAATAACTGCTTCCCACTTAGTAAAAAATACATAATCTTTTGAAATTTTTAGAGCCTTTTCATAGAACTTTATATCGTCTGAGTTCTTAAATAATTCAGATTGTAAAATAAGGGATTTTTTTTTTGAAAATTGAATTTTTTTTGAAAATTTATATAAATTAGAATTTTTTAAGGAGATATTTTCATAAATAAAGTAGACAAAAGGAAGAATACCGGGTATGTAAAGAGAATTTTTTGGTAATTTGAATTGAATCCAAATTTTTGATAAGAACCGATAAGCAAAATAAGCAAGATAAAATCCAAAAATATAATGATATAAATTTGAAAAGAATACTTCTGGTAAATAAAAGAACATTAAAAAATAGGACAAAACAACAGTTCCAGAGATTATGGCTAAAAATAAATTAATAGCTCTATCTATAAAAAATCGATATCTTTTCTTAGAAAAAGGATAGAATATCGGAATCTTTGATGCTGTTATTAGATCCAGTGAAATATGCAGACTAAAAAAAAGAAATCCAATAATCCAAGCAATCAAGAAGTTCTCATTGGTAATAAAGGTAAATAATATGGCTGTGAAAAACGAAAATAATAAAGCAGTAAAATATGAATGGGATAATCCTTTATGGGATAAAAAATTTGATTTTTTAATCAAACGCAATGGTTCTATAAAAATATCAAAATCAGCAATTACTGACATTATAGCAGCATAAATTACAATACTAAGTGGTAAAGATTTAAGACCGTAAATAGCGGCGAGTATTCCGATTATAAAGTGAGTGAAAATATCCATGACTAGTAGAAAATTTAAATAAATAATTATTTTTTAATTTTCAGATTTTAACATAAAGGTGTAGTTAAATTATAACAAATTAATTTTTATTTGGTTTCAATATAAGATGATTTATTTTAAAATTCCTCTTTTTTTACCATTGTTTTTAAGCTATTTCGAGAATTAAACGTTTAAGGTTGTTTGTATATAATATAGAGGAGGCAATCCCTTTGTCAATCTTTCACCATAATTTCTTGAAAGATTTCATCCAAAATATTAAGTTTGGAAATAATGTGCAAAATATTTATTACTTTTACCATATTTTTGGCGTATAGTTGTTTTGAGTGTTCCAATATCCAATCTTTCTTTCACCTTTTCTCATCAACATCCTACATCTGGTTGTAATTGGATCAAGCTATCAGGATATAAGTTGAATTCAATATTTTCTCTAACTGGATTAAACTTTCGCATAATTCCATGCTCATCAGGCGCATATGCATACACTCCAACATCATCGTATATGGAGTCTTCTTCTAGATTTATAAAAAGTTGAAGATAACTATAAATATAGCCTTCGTATAGCGGAAAAATCATGTTCTTGGTCACTGCCATCTCAATTTTATCCACCAATGCTAAGGTTTCTATGAAGGTAGTATCATCTTCGACATTAAGTGTATATTTTTTACCTTGCTGGAGTCCTTTTACTGGTATACTAATTTCAAATTTTATTATTTTAATTTCGATCACCCTAATTAAACATTGGGACTAAATCAAACCCTTTTCTCTAAGCAAATCCGGTAAATCTTTTTTCAATGAATAGGAAGCAGTATATTTTGTTTTATTATCGATAACTATAGTATTTCCATGTAAATCAAGGTTTCTTGCTTCCTCAGAATTAAGATTTTTAGTATCATAATTAATATGTTTGATATAAGGGGTTAAAACAGCAAAAACACGATTCATAAACTTATCCCATTCACAGGCGCATGCATCTAGTGGAACGTAGATATCAACTCTTAATTTTTTGTTTTCTTCCATGATAAATAACCAATTATTTTAACCACAATTACATGATTGATTTGAATTTTTTACTCTATTCCTAACGTTCCACAAACATCCACAACCCGTCTGTTCTTGCATAATAATAGCTTGAGTTGGACAATTTCTTTTACAAGCGCTACATTCCGTACAGAGATCTGGGTTTGTTATTTCATATTTTCCATTATTGCTAGGTTGAGGTAATCCAAAAGGACATATCTCTCCACACAATCCACATCCAGTACATGTATCTCGATTAATAAAAATGCGTATACTCTTTACTATTTCAGTAAAATCAAATGTTTTAAAATCTATTTCAGTCATCTTTATAACCTCCTATCTTTTTATACTTTTTAATTTTTTTTATTATTTTAATAAAATATAATTCCAATTGTTAAAGAAACCAAACTTATTATTAATAAAATTTTATTTAATTTGGTAAAAAGGGGATACTCATTTTCAATTTTTCTTGGACTTGTAGCCATTGTATAGCCACTAAAAGACATCGTCGAAAAGAATGTGATCCAAAAGAAAAAAGGTAAATTAATCAGAGTATAAAAGACTGAATTATGTAATAACCACGTTAATCCACCTAAAATGATTATATTAATTAATCCATAGAAAAATCCTTTATTTACAAATTTCTGAGTAAATTTTGAAAGTGGAAATAAGAAAAATATTATCACATTAGCAAGTAAAATCCAAATACACAGTTCACCAATCCACCATAGTTTATCAAAAATTGTAAAGATGTATAGGCCTAAAAATAGTATTAATAAAGCTAAAATAGGTAAGATGAATATTTTACGGAATAAAAATGTTGTGTGCGTTATTCCAGCTCGAAGACGATGAGATATTGTAAACTTGGCAAGTCTCATTTTTTCTGGTTTTTTAGAAGGTTGCTCTTTTAAATATTGTAATAAATGTTTTGACCAAATTGGACCGTATTTTACTTTAAATGGGAACTTTTCTGAATTTATTGGTAAATCTGGAATAGCTACTCCACCAGCAGAGAGTTGGGGGAGTAATAGAGTCTTTTTATTTGTATAATATTGAATACCGGTCGCTTCTATTGCTTCGAGTAGTTGAACATTCCCAAAATTATTACCACGAGCAGCACACCACACATTAATTCCATTAGAATCTACACACAATATCCACGCGTCAATATCTTTCAAATCTCGCATCACTTTAATGTAAGTATACTCATAATTAGCTGTAACAATAATCGGAGAATTTTTATTAGGTTTGCCAGCTTGGTAAATCCCTGGTTCAATAGGAACATGATCAACTTGTCCAGTAAAAATGCATCGATAAATCCTAAATTGAGAGCGAAGTCCCTTAAATTTTTTTGTTATAGGACGATAATAACCAGGTTCCTTATTTTGGTTGTAATTTATCTTTTTTAATTCCATAACTTGAATAGAGCCATGTTTCCATTTTTTTTGAGCATTGATTTTAAATCCTATCGGCTCTAGATAACTAAAAAACCATTTCAAAAGAAATGTACTTTTTAATCGAAGTCTTCTAAGCTTTTTTTTATACCACCATCTCTTAATCTTAAAAATTAGTTTCCAAAATCCGGAAGGGATAAATTCTGCGGCTACAATTAATCTTCCTTCTGGTTTTAATGCTTTCCACGCATTCCGAAGAAAAATTTGTTGCTCAAATGGGCGTAATTCTGATAACATGAATGTGCTCACTATTATATCTTTCGATTGATGTTCAGCTTGAAGGTTAGAGAATGATCCTATTTGAAATAATAAATGTAGATTTTCTTTTTGAGGGTAATTTTGCATTGCATAATTAATCATTTGAAAGTTTTTATCAATAGCAACAACATCATTGCCTTTCAACGCAAGTTTAGCTGCAAGTGTACCAGTTCCACAACCAACATCTAATATTGACTCTGAAGAATTTATTCGATTAAGAATCCAATCTTGAATTTCGAGATTTACTCCCTTTGTAAGAGTAGTAAAATTTGAGTCATAAGTTTCCGGTTCTTGCTCCAACTTTCGCATGTAGACGACAGCCATTCATTTCTCACTTAATATATTTATTGATTATTAAAATTTAAAAAAAATATTAAAATTATTCAGATTTCCAAAATCCGCGCTTTTTTAAATATCTACCAAAATAGACTATTGATAACATTACCGGGACTTCCCAAAATAATCCCATAGTCGTGCCTAAAGCAGCAATAGTACTATGCATCGCAATAGCAGTAGCAATTGCAATTTCAAAATGACTTGAGGATCCAATAATTACAGTAATTATTGCCTCTCTGTATTTTAGTTTTAAAAGTTTGGTAATTAAAACGTTATAACCAACAACAATTACAAACCCCACTAAAAGTGGAACAGAAACTAACCATAAGTAATTTGGATGTTGAATTAATACATCTCCATTCAGTGAAAAAAGTACAATTAAAGTTGTTAATAAAGCTATAATCGAAATTTTTCCTACAATTGGTCGATAAGTGTTATTAAACCAATTTTCTCCTTTAGAAGATATTAATATTCTTTTACTTATTATTCCTAATACTAAAGGAAGCCCGATAAAAACAAAGGTTGATATTAACAATAGAATCCAATCAACTGGTATGGCTTGAATACCTGATAATAATGTTACCATAGGGGCATAACCAAATATGATAGTAATTGTATTTAAGCTAGTATTTATTACATTTTGTTCTTGATTGCCTTTTGCCATCCAACCCCATACTAGAACCATTGCAGTACAAGGCGAACTTGAAAGCAAAATTACAGCAAGCGATAACTCAATGAGGAATGGCTCATTCCCTTGTAAAAATAGTCTCACCATTGCTAAACCTACAAAAGGTGCAATAAGCCAATTAGATATTAATGTTAAGATGATTGGTTTAGGATTTCTACCCAATTTTTTTAATTCAGAAGCCTGTAGATTTAACATTGCCGGATACATCATTAAGAACAAACAAATTCCAATTGGTATAGAAATCTCCCCAATTTTAAAAGCATTAATTGCCGTACTTATTCCTGGAAAAAACATTGATAATAAAATTCCTATAAAGATACATAGGGCCACCCAAAGAGGAAGAAATTTTTCAAAAAAACTAATTTTTTTACCCTTTTCTGCCTTAACTTCAATACTCTCTATAACTTCCTTTCCAGCTTTATTTAATTCTTTTTCTTGCATAATTTAAAGTATTACCTCTTTTTGTAATAACTCTGAATTTTTAGATCTTCTTTCATATTCCTTTCCAATATCTACGATAAAGGATTTTAATTCTTTATCAAAATTATTTGAAATTTTTGAAGATATACTCTCAAAAATTGAAACCAAATGAATAATTCCCGCTACTTCTTTATCACATGTATGTCCAAAACGTGGAGCACGACATTCATAACAAACACTTAAAGCAAAATTTTGAAGATTTTCTTTATTGAAAGTTTTATTTAGTAGGAATTTCGCTCCAGCTTCAGAAGACCCACATAGTGAAGAACGACGTACTTCGATGCTATTAATAACCCAATCTTCATTTATATTAACTTGATAAATAGGTCGGCCGAAATAACTAGTAAATAGGTCAATTTCAGGAATCCCAGTATTATTTTCCAATGAACACATTGTAGTAGAAGATATAACTTTAGGATTTATTTTTCTGGCTTGTAAGTATAAGCCAATTCCCGGAAGTATCCCTAAAATCAATGGTTTTTGAAGGTCTGCTAACTGCAGCATTATATCTGGATGCCGAATATATGAAATGTAAAGGTCACACTCAGGAATTTCAAAATCAAACTTATCATCTAATATAACGGTTTGTGGTATCTCTGGGAGGAGTATCCAGTCAGTTTCAAATTTTTTTTTAATATTTTCATATGCTCTATCGCCATACTTACCGTCTGAAATTATTCCAATCTTAAGTTTTTTATTTTTTTCCATTTTATTCATTAATGAATTCTATATAGCTAGAGCTTAAGATATTAATAGAATATTTTAAATAAAAAGATTTCGATGTGAATCTAGATAACTCAATTTGAATAAAATTTTTATAATTTAATAGGTTCTAATATAATAAAGAGGTTTACTATTGATAATAATAGGTGATTTTTATAAAAACGGATCGGGAGACTGAAATCAAAGAAATGCTTTGTAGTTGTGATGAATGTTTTGATAGCGACAAATATTTTAAACATTTACAACAATTAGGAAAAAACTTAAGATTTGATGAGAAATTAAATTCAATTTTAACTTTTTTAAATGCTTTGGGAAATAAAGAGAGAATAACTATAATAAACGCCTTAAAAGAGAAAGATCGTTGTGTATGTGAATTAGAGGCGATCTTAGATAAGTCTCAACCTTCAATATCTCACCATTTACGAGAATTAGAGAAAGCTAATTTGATAAAGGGTTGGAAAAAGGGGAAGTTTACATATTATAGCCTCATGAAGGATGAATTTAAAGAGCAATTAAATATTATAAATCATGAATTTAGTATTACATAATAGCAATTTTTTATACTTCTTATAAACTCAAATACTAGTTTTACTATAAATCAGGATTCTATAAAAATTACCGATACAATTAATTAAATATATTTACCTTCTTTTACGATCTTATAAACTTAAGGATTTTTGTCGGTTGCTTAATTATTCAAAACTATGGCTACCGCTAAATATATATGTGTAAATTCCCATGTAGATAATGTTTAAAAATAGGATAAAAGATAGGATTTGATTTCCCAATGGAAGACACAGAAGCAAATTTAAAATATAATCAGTATTATCGCGTAATTTCACCTTCGGAAATTGATATCAAGAGAGAAGACATATTTTATAGGGATAAGTATAACGATATAATTAACTATATAAAGGGAATGTTAACCAACAATGAATATTCAGCTATTCAACAATATTTTATCCCTAAAGGTGTACTTTTAATCAATATTGTTTCTGGAACAGATATCTTAGATTTCTTAAAATTAATTTCAAAGAATTATTATTTAGACTTTATAGAATTAAACTATTTAGAAATTTCAAGTGAGCCTGAGAAATTCTTTAAAAATTTTAATATCATTCTCAAGAAAATTGTAGAGGATTTGGCTTCTAAAGTTAATAATATAAATGAAAATAAAAACAGTTACGATGATGTTAATGAAAAAAACAAACCAAACAAATTGTTTTTAATTGATCAAGTAGAATTAACAGAAACATTACTTAATGAAAAGAATTTATTGAAACTCTTTATTAACACCCTCAAAAATTATGAAATTAATTTCTTAGAAAATGGAATTATTCTAATATGGATAAATAAAAATCTGAATGAAGTAGAGCAAAACTCAAAAGATATATTTCAGGTTTTTGATCTTTTCATTAAAATCCCTTTATTAAGTAATAATGAAAGGGAAATTGTATTGAAAAATTTTTCTGAAAAGAATCAAAAAATAGTATTTGATATTAATCAAATCGTTAATTATACGCAGAATTGGGAAATTCAAGAACTAAAATATATATTAAAAACAGCAGTTTTCAAACATTTTCTTAATTCTGAATTAAATGAAACTTCGAATGAAATAACTGCTGTTATTGTTAATTTAATTGAATCAGGTGAATTTATCCCATCTTTATCAGATAAAACTAAAGAAATCCAAGATAAATATAATGAAAATTATAAGTTCGCTTCCAAAATTGGTCAAATTCAAAAATCACAGGATTATCAAAAGATTAACTTTAATGAACTTCAATCTATACAAGAACACATCCAAAATCAACCTATTTCCGAATTTATGTTGAATCAATTATATGAAAATGCGGCTTCAAAAAATTATACAGAACTTGTTATTATTATCGATAAATTAAATAAAAAGGAAATCCTTGAGGAAAATGAAAGAAGACTGTTAGCAAAATATCCTTTTATTTTAAATGATTCTCCCAGTAGAGCACAAATCAATTTAGAGAAAGCTAAGAAAAGAATGGATCATATCAAACAAGCTTTTGGTAAATAATAAGAAGGAGGTTGGTGAAATCATCGCTACAGAAACAAATAATATATCTCTTAAGAAAGTAATTCTTGAAAATTTCTTAAGTTTTCAAAGAGATGAGGTTGACTTGGATAATGCCAAATTCATCATAATAATTGGCCCTAATTGGTCAGGAAAAACATCAATATTTCAGGCAATCAGATTTGCATTAGGAAGTAATGAAAGAGATGAGCGATACAAAAAGTGGTCTGACTTTATCAGAAATGGGCAAGATCATGCAATGGTTGAGCTTCATATTCAAAATAATAATGAGGTTATAAAAATAAGGAGAGTGGTGATAAAAGGACAATCACCATTTTTTGAGATTGAAAGAGGAAGTAACGGTTTTAAGCGAATGCATGCTGTTGAGATTCAAAAGCTAATTTCAAATCTAAAAATCAATCCAGATAATCAATTTGCTTTTGTAAGTCAAGGAAAAATCGATGCCATTAAAAATTTGAAGCCAATTGAACTCTGCATCTTTTTAGAAGAGGGTATTGGACTTAAAGGATTGAGAGATGAAATTTTGCAACAAAAAGGAAACATCAATCATTTAAATCGAGATTTTCAATCATTAGTAAGTAGAAGAAATACCTTAAATATCAGCTTAAACCTTCTACAACCCAAACTTAAACGATTAAAACAAAAACACAATTTACTAGATTTAAAGAAAGTATATGAAGATGAATTATTATACGCAAACAAGAATGAATTAGAAGAAAAAATACTAGTTTTAAAGGAAAAAATTGAAAACCTTCAAATAGTAATCGCTGAGATTAAAAAAGATTCAGATAATAATGAAAAGCTACTTCTAGAGAAGGATTCGAAAATAAATAGGATTGAAGTAAAGATTAATGATTTTTCAAAAGAGCTAGGGAAATTAATCTATAAAAAGAAAAATTTAATTGAAAAAATTAAGACTTGGGAAAAGGAGAAGATACAAGCAAAAAAAGAATTAGATATTTTGAATCAAGAGATAATTACATTAGAAAAAAGACTAAGAAATGTTGAGAGCCAAAGTAAAACTTTAGACACCGAAATTAGTACAATTAAAAAGGAGAAAAAGACTTTAAAATTAAAAATAGATGATTTAATAAAAGAACAAAATACAATAGCAAAAAGGATCAAGCAAAATGAAGACTTTTTAAAAGATTATAATCAATTGATTCATAGAAAACAAAAGTGCTTAACTAAAATCGAAGGAAATAAAAGCAAAATAAAAGACTTAAATTCTGAAATTAATGAGATTTTTCAAAGTTTTAAAGATATTGAACATAAATTGGAAAAAAATAAATGGTTTCTTGAGAATCCAACAACAAACTTACTCATGCATATCGATAATGAGCTTAGAAAAAACTCTAAAGATTTATTTGAACTAGGGAATCAGTTAAACAAATCGCAATTTGAACGAACAAATTTAATAAATAAATATAAAAATTTACAAATATCCTTAAGAGAACGTAGAGTCGTTTTACCGTCTAGTATTAATATTTTAAAAGAAGAAATTGAAAAAAGAGAATTAGATAAGAAGGTAAAGGGCCCAATTATCGACTTTTTAAAATATGATGATAAGCTAAGTTATGCAATCGAATCTGTTCTAGGAGAAAGGTTGCTATATAGCTTCATTGTAAGTGATTGGGATACATTAAATCTTTTGAATAGATTAAAGAATAAATACAATGCTTATTGCAATATCTATATTACTAAAAATCTAAATATTCGCCCTTTACTGGAATTTTCCGCTGAAAATGTTTTAGGTTATTTAGCAGAGTTAATAAAAGTTGTTAATGATGATATTGATATTAAAAAAGTAATTTATTCTAAGGTAAAAAACTGCTTAGTTGTTGAAGATTACCATTCGGGTATCCAAATCTATAAAAATTATAATTTTAAAGGAAAGTGTGTGACTTTAAAAGGAGAACAGTTAATTTCTTATAGATATGTCTATGAAACACCTTATCAAAAACGTCTAAAAGGATTTCTCAGCACGGGTACACTAAAAGAACAATTGAATAATTTAGAGTCAGAAATCAATTCTTTAAATGAACAAATCTCTGAATTAAGAGTTGAACAATCTAAAATTGATTCAAACCAAAAGGAAATATATGAGAAAAAAGAAGCATTTAATGATCTTTTATATAATTTTAATCAAAAACAAAGATTAACAACAAAAAAGAATAGGCTCTATGAAATTATACACAACCTTGAAAATAATAGCGTTATAGTTCAAAATAACATAATTGATATAGAAAAGAAAATAAAATATTTAGAATCTCAGAGAGATCCTGAGATTTTTAGATTGAGTGAAAGGATTAAAGAAATACCCGATGAATTAAATATTCACAATGAAGACTTAAAAAAATGGGAAATTAAACTCAGCGAAAATGTAGAGCAAAAGCATGAAGTTAATGAAAAATTAAATGATTATAAAGAGAAACTCAATACTTTAAAACAAGAGTATGAACTGAAAAAGCAAATTTTTCAAAAATCAGATAAAGATGCTTTTGAAATTTACCAAAATTTAGAGTTAGTTGATGATGAAATTGATGGAATAGAAGAAGATATCGCTAAGTTAAAAAAAAATAAATTAGAAATCCAGAAAGAAAGAATAATTCTTGATAAAGAGCATATAGAGGTTAAAATAAAATTAGAGCAAGAAATATTAAAGAATACTGCCCTAGAGCAAGAATTAATGGCCAATGAAAGTGATTTAGAAAGAATCAATTTTGAGATAGGTTCTGTCTTAGCATCAAAAGAATTTGAGATGCGTAGTATAAATGAGATTAAAGAAGATATTTTAAGAATAGACAAAGATTTATTGAGATATTTAGATGTAGATGACTCAATTTTAATTGAAAAAGAGCAAATCTTATCAAGTATGAAAGAAATTACAAAAAATCAAAACAGTTTGCAAAAAGACATAAATGCTGCTATTAAAACTGAGAATAAATTAGAGGACACGTATTATCAAAAGTTTAAATCAACATTAAATGATTTAGAGTTAAGAATTAACCAAAAATTCAAATCTGCTAATATTAAATCATATTGTTCTCTTAGTTTAATTGGTAATTTTGAAGAATTAGGGATAGATATCAAAGCTGCTACAACAAAAGAGCAATTAAAATCTTGTAAAGCACTTAGTGGGGGACAAATTTCTATGATTTCCATTTGTCTTATTCTATCTTTGCAAGAAATCAAGTCATCACCATTATGTATGTTTGATGAGGCTGGTATGTTTTTAGACGATAAAAATGCAGAGGCCTCTTATCAAATGATAAAAGCAACGCTCGAACAAAATCCAATACAGTTACTTATGTTCTTACCAAAATCTTCAAGTAGTTTGTTCCTTTTAGCAGATAGGCTAATAGGAGTAGCCAGAGTAGGAAAGAAAGAGGTTTCTACTATATTTAATCCAAAAATATTAAAAAGCAGAAATAAATGATTGAATTTACAGATTATTCAAAAGAAATAAATCAAAGTATCGAAAATGTAAAAAAGAAAGTTTTATCGGGAAAAATTTCCCTATTGAACTTAGA
The DNA here is from genome assembly GCA_048887145.1 of Candidatus Hodarchaeota archaeon. Lineage (GTDB taxonomy): Archaea > Asgardarchaeota > Lokiarchaeia > Sigyniarchaeales > SOKP01 > SOKP01. The sequence goes on along the minus strand of JBHLKA010000005.1, from coordinate 23,378 downwards.
ACTTAATCCCATTTTTCAAGATTTAAAGGATTCACTAAACATTTTCAATATTAATAAATATTCTGAACTATATAAAGAAGCTTGCTCCCTATTAAATCAGAAATTTGAAGAATTAAAAGCTTTTTTAAAACTCTTGGAAAGCGATAAACTATTTTTTAATTTTTTAAATTCTAAGTATAGCGATTCAGAAATCTCAGATTTATTTAAAGGTTGTTGGAGACAAATTTTCGATATTGAAAATGCATCCATTAAATTTTTGGAAGCTAGTAATCAGAAATATTCCAAGGAAAAAGATACAGCAATCCATCTTGAACATTTAAAGAAGCAATATATAGATAAAGAATTTTTAGTAAAAATTCCTAGCAAAAATTACACAGAGAGGATAATAATTTATTTTAATAAAATTAAATCAAAATTACCATGCAGATTTGAGGATATTTTTGAAGATGATAAAGATCAAATTCAAATATTCGAAAATTTTGTATATTTATTGCATTTACTTCAATTAGGTAAAATAAAATATCAAAAGGAGACAAAAACTTTATATTTGTGAGGAAAATTTAAAATGAATGAAATTTCAATACTAATGCATTTATTGAGTAAAAGAGAGAATTTATATCAAATTGGAGCTACAAAAAAACAGATATTAAAAGCTCTAAATTTAACAATTAAGAATAAAACAATATATTTTCAAAAGCTAATTACCGAATTATCTCAAATAATTGAACCTTTAGGACTTCAGGTAAGATTTAATCCTTTAGATTCGCATTGGTTCATCATATTTGAACCTGAAATCTCGGATCTTATAAAGTTAAATCCCTTTGGAAATAAACCAAGTTTAGGCGCAACTTTATTTTGCATACTAGCATGTTGTTTAAAGAACTCGGGTTACGCTACAGTTCAAGAAATTCAAAAGCTAAGAAAAAAGAAAACAGTTCTTGACGATATTAGAGAGTTAGAAAAAAAAGGGTATGTTAACTATAATAAAAATCAAAATCGTGTTTCTCTTACTCCGTTAATAGGCTATCAATTAGATATGGAAAAGTTATTCATAAAATTATCATTAAAATTAAAAGAATTAGAAGAGAAATAAATTATTTTTTCTAGTGGGAAGTAGTTATTTTAAGGATCATTTCAGCAACATGGTTATTGTATTCTTCAATATCTTCAAAACCATCAATTGTTTCACCACAAGTGACAAAAAATTCATTTATATTTATTTTTCTTTTGTTGAAAAAATCATTAATTTTCATAGTAAGCTTCTCGAGTTCTTTTTCCTTATCTCCTTCTAATAAATCAATTTTGTTTATACAAACATAAATTTTTTCTGGGAAAAACCTTACATCATTAAAGAACTCAAACTGTCTCTCTAATTCACGATCTAAAGAAAAAACAGCGATTATTTGAGTAGCTATACGAGATATAGTAATAATACCCATTTTCACTACTGCGCGAGAGCGATCTCCTCCAGGAGCGAAAATTGTGTGAGCTTTTCCAGAAGAATCCTCTCTAAATACTACTCGATTAGGATGGATGGTTTTAGTTTCTTTTTCATTGAGAGTGTCAGCTTTATTACCTCTTGGAACTGTTGCCTCGCCTGAGAAATCTGTTTTAACTACACTGGCAGAGAGTCCTCCTTCAACCTTTTCAATTTCTCCTCGATTTATATATCGAACGAATAAGCGAAGAATAGAAGTTTTACCAACACTTATATCTCCTAATAATCCAATATTGACCACTATACTTCACCCTCTAATAATTTATTCAATAACAATTCATAATCTGGAATTAAGAATTGTTCTAAATACGCGTTGTTATGTGCCTCAATCAATGCTATTAATACTTCTTTTAAGTTTTTAGCATCTTTAGCATATTTTACAAGACTTTCTGCTGAAGGATCCCCATTAAAATCTTTTGCTTTTTCTTCAAACCCAAAATTGGTTCGTTCAGGTAATGAATCAAAAAAGCCGAAAGCAGAATATCCTTGATACTGAAAGAATACGAAAAATCTTGTTTTAATTGAGGAAATAATTTTAGTTAGATATGCTGAGGGGTAGATTTCCCCTAGTATTAACTCATCATCTTGTTCAATAACAAAATATGGTGAAATAGGCGAAACTTGATTCCCATACATCTCTTTTGGTGGTAATGAAATGAATGGTAATTTTTCAGATACAATTGTCCAGAGATCTTCGCGATGTTTTTCTAAAAGAATATCTTTAATCTCATCATAAGCGAAATAAAAATCTGATTGTAATGCTAATAGAGAACTCAGATAAACCGATAAAGAAGCAAAAGTAGCTTCTAATAAAGGTCTTCTACCTTCATCTGATGCGGAAGGTTTAACAGCTCCTTTCCAAGCTCGAAGACCTGTATATACAAAACCTTTTATATCGAAAAAACTTCCTGATAGAAAAATAAATGAAGGCACAAAACCTTTTTCTTTGGTTAATAGGTCTCTTGATTTATTAATGAGCAGTTCTTCTAAATTACTATCGTTGAATTTTGAGTGAATCACTGGCATAATTAGCCATTTCTTTTTTTTTGCCAATCTTACGCCACTTCTCTTCTTTTGATTAAAAATAATATAATTTGCTGCATATTTATTTTATTCTATATTTAATAAACAATATATTATCATAATATAATTTTTTGGAAATATTCTAGACGAATTATAGAGTATTATTGATGATTTTCATTTTATAGTCGTCTGTAATTTGGGTCTAAAAAGTAGATTTATAATGGAAAAGAATCCTTCTTAGGCTTTCTTTTCTTATAGAAGTAAAATGCACCAATTCCAACAAATGCAGCAATTACTATAAACAAGATAATTTGATTCCAGTTTATTCCAGTTTCTTCGATTGGACAATAAGAATCTGGCGCACAATCTAAATATCCAATACTACCTAAATAATAAGTAGAAACAACGAACCATGTAATACTCTCATGAATTGAAAGTGCTAAATCAGGAATAGTAGCTTCAATTACATAATCTGAAGAGGTTCCAATAATATCAGCAGAAATATTGGAAGGAGTCCACCCAATAGTATCATTCCAAAATTGATATTCATATTCATCACCAGAAAGAATATATTTAACAAAAATCACATTAAATCCTGTACCCGTAAAATTAGAATAATGAACTCCATATTCAAATATTAAATTATCTTTATTATAATGTTCAAAGAAATAAATATTGCATTCTATATCATGTCCAGTTATATTACCTGCGAAAGTTACATTCGTATATTGCCCATCAAGAGTAATATTAACAATATCAATTTCATCATGACTACTTACTTTTTCAACATTATTGGTCTCAAAATCTATTTTAAAAACATCATTTTGAGGATCGGTATAACTCTCTGTAAGTCCTTTAACTACAGGAATATATTGGAACGAAATGATAAATAAAATTGAACAGAGTAAAATTAGTGAAGAAATTTTTCTTTTAATCATTTTAAATCTTATTTCTTTTTTTTATTATTTAAAATTTATTTAAAAAAAGTATTCATTTCAAAAAATGATGTTTAATTAATCTTGACTTGCTAATAATTCTCTAATTTTTTCTGTAATGAGATCATAATCTTTAATAGAATTTAGATTTGAAATATGAATATACTCTATTTTATCTGTATTTTTATAAAAATTATAGTTAACACTTAAATTTGGATATCGTTCTTTAATCTTTATCAATGCACCCTTTAAAAAGATACTTATAAAATCTTCAGAGGTTTCTTTGATGGCCCTCATATCAGGGTCTATAAATTTAATTTCTAACCTTTTAAAGTCATAAAAATTGAGGACACAAAGTAAATCTTTTTCATCAGCTGAAAAGATTTTTCTCTTAATATTAGTACCTTTAAATTTTTCCTCAGATATCCCCTCTTTAAAATAATCCTCGCTCAATAACTTGGAATAAATTTCATCAGCACTAGTAAAGGACTGGTTAGAAATTACAGAATTCAAGTGATTTATAATTTCATGAAGGTCTTTTATTTCTAACTGTAATTCTTCTAATTGCTCTTGTTTCTTTTCATAGATACTTCGAAGTACTGAAAGTATTTTAGTTAATTTCTCCGTCTCCTTCTCATTATCTATAGAACCCATTGTGTTCATATATATTTAAAGATAAAATAAATTTATTTATTTATTTAGTGCTAGTTCTATTAAGTAATTTTTTCTCAAAGGGATTAGAATGCATACTATGATTATTACTCCAAACCCTTCTGATTCAGAAGTCCAAATTCTTTCAGAAGAATTTAAAAAATTAGGATATGAAGTACAATATTTTATCCCATCCAAATTTGTTGCAAAAATTAATTTTAACCGTTTTCAAAAAGAATTTGAAAATCTTGATCCTCGGGCAGCTCTAGTTAGAGGTTTTGGAGCTGCTCCAACTCAAAAAATATTCTTTAGATTAGATCTATTAAGTGCCATTGAAGAGTATGGTATCAAACTTATAAATTCACGAGAATCATTAGAAATTGCAAGTGATAAATTCCTAACTTCGCTTTATTTAGAAAAGAACAATATATCTACACCAAAAACAATAATCTGTGAAAATCCAGATGACGCTTTAGCATCCTTTGATGAACTTGGTGGAGATATGGTTTTAAAGCCACTTTATGGATCTAAAGGAATAGGAGTCACAAGAATAAATGATAGGGCGTTTGCTGAAAATGTAATATATGGATTAAGCCGTCTAAATGAGATTTTTTATTTACAAGAATTTATCGAACATTATAACAGGGATATTAGGATCTTAGTATTGGGAAATAAAGCCATAGCAGGTATGTACAGGGTAAGTGATAGTTGGAAAACTAATATTCATGCGGGAGCAATAATGAAACCTTTAAAAATGACGCCAAAATTAGAAAAGTTGGCCATTAAGGCAGCTCAAATTACAAAAACTGAAATTGCTGGCGTGGATATAATAGAAAGTGAAAAGGGTTTATTAGTATTAGAAGTGAACTCAATCCCAGGATTTACTGCACTACAAAAAGTTACAGATATTAATATTGCTGAAGAAATAGTAAAGTATTTTTTAAAAAACACAGTAACTCAAAGAAATAAGGATTAAAAAAATTAGATTTTGATTGAATCTTGGTTGATATCTTAAGTTATAATTCTTCAATTAATCCTATTAAAAAGGCAATAAGTACCAATACACCTGCTAAGATATCTACAAAGATAATCATTAATATTGCTAAGATAAATAACATAATCCAATTAAAAGGAATGGGATCATTTGGTTTGACACCAGCTAAAAGTGTTATTATCGCAACTACAAAACCAATTATAACCGCTACAACCCAATGGCCAAGATATGGGCCAATCTCTATTGGAAATAATTGATAAGTTCTGCCGATAGTTGGTATCAAGGCTAGTATTAAATAAACTATTCCTAATAATGCTCCGATAATTGTCAAGAATTTCATTATTCCTTGGTTTTTATAATGTTTCTTTACCATTTTCTATCATCTCATTTGAAATAATATTTTTTATTAAGTTTTTAAATTATAAAAGAATTTAGAATTTTCCATACTGAAATATTAATTTTAATTAATTCAAAATTAGTGAAAGTAACCCTCTAAACAAAACTTTATTTGACATTTAAAACAATCTAATTAATATGACATTTTCAATAGTAGCTTATGAGCCAAAAAATAAAGAATGGGGTGTTGCGGTTCAATCCAAATTTGTTGCTGTCGGTGCAATCGTTCCTTTTGCTAAAGCTAATGTTGGAGGTATAGCTACACAAGCATATGCTAATACGAGTTATGGGCCAGAAGGTTTAAAATTACTTGAAAAAGGTTTAACTGCCGAAGAAACTATAAAGGAACTAATCAAAGATGATGAACAGAGGGAAGAAAGACAAATAGGAATTGTAGATTCCTATGGAAATACTGCAGCATTTACAGGTAAGAAATGTTTTGATTGGGCAGGTCATTTAATTGGAAAAAATTTCTCTTGTCAAGGAAATATATTAGCTTCTGAAGATGTTGTAAAAGCAATGGCAGAAGCTTTTGAAAATACTAAAAATGATTTGGTAGAAAAATTATTTGCAGCATTAGAAGCAGGTCAAAAAAAAGGGGGAGACAGAAGAGGAAGAGAATCCGCTGCGATCCTCATAGTAAAAGAAAAAGGAGCCTATGATGGTGGAACTGATAGGTATATTGACATAAGGGTAGACGAACATCCGACCCCAATCAAAGAATTACGTAAAGTTTTTGAGGTTTATGATATGTGCATCCTACTTAGAGACGATCCTAAAGATATTGTAAAATTAGAAGGTGATACAATAAAAATCGTAAAAGAAAGGCTAAAAATTGACGGTTTCTATAAGGGTGAAATTAATACTTCATATGATGAAGAAACAAGAAATGCTTTGAGAGACTGGTTAGGCACAAATAATTTTGAAGTTAAAGAAAGAGAAGATGAATACATGTGGGGATCAGTTTATAGATATATATTAAATTTAAAGAAGTAAATCCCCACTTTAACATTAAATTCAATAATATGGAGATAATATCACTATATTTTTTATTTTAAAATAGAGTTTTTTTAGTTATTAATGTGTGATTGACGACAAAATTATGAAATATAGGAATGATTTAGTATTGGTAAAAAAGTTAGCAAATAATAAATATGCAAATCAAAGATATTATGAACAAAAAAGCATCAAGCTTGAAAAATTGTTAAAATTTTACGAAAATTTAAAGATATGGGACGAAATTTCAGATAAATAATAATATCTATTATCTAATTAAGAAATTTATTCATTTCAAATAGATTGAGATTAAATTCCTTTTTTAGAATTTCATATATTTTAAATAATGGTAAACCTACCACATTAGAAAAAGAACCTTCGATAGCTTTTACAAATAAGCTTGCTTTATCTCTAATTGAGTAAGCTCCAGCTCTTCCTTTCCATTCACCAGATTTTACATAAGTCCAGATTTCTTGATCTGATAACTGAGCAAAGTAAACAACTGTACATTCATAATCAACTATCATTTTTAGGGAACTAGTTTCTGTAATCGCTAATCCAGTTATTAAATTATGTGCTTTGTTCTGTAATCTTTGTAATATATGAAAAGCTTGATCTTCGTTATTTGCTTTTCCTATTATTTCTCCGTTGTATTCCACAATGGTGTCAGCTCCTATAATAATGGCATCTAAATCATCTTCCAATACTCTTCTTTTAACGTCTAATGCTTTTGCTTTGGCTAATTCTTTAACTAATTGGATCGGATTACTAATTCTATCCTTAAATTTATTCTCATCAATTTTAGCAACTATCGCATCAAAAGAAATCTTCAGCGTCTTTAAGATTTCACATCTGTCCATTGATTTAGAAGCTAAAATAATTTTTTTCTGCAAAATTTAGTAGATTTTCAAGATTTTTCAGCTTAAATTAAATTAAGGCCATTCTTTTTCTAAACTTTTGCAATTTTGGTATTTTTAAGTTAATAAAATACTTCTGTTAATTGATATCAAAGTTTTAAATTATTCTTCAAATAAATTTATTTAAGAGAACTATTTAATTATTCATATCGAACGATTCATGATTGGATTTTCTATATGGTTTATTTTTTTAGCTAGTTCATATTTCTTAATTTTATTTTTATTTTTGGGGTTTTCAAATAAAAAGGAAAAATATAATAATATAGTGGGGTTTGCTGTATTATTCTTTGTTTTTATAAATTTATTATTAATCTTAATTCTAGTTTATCAAGATCTCAGCTCTCATTTAGATTTGATGCCATTATGGATTTATACTTTAGGATTACCAATTTTAATTTTTGGTTTTATCACGTTAATATCATCTCTGTTAGGATATTTATATAAAGCTTTATTTAAATCCAGAAACCTAAACCGTTTTATAATTAAAATGGAGCAAAAATTTCAGGAAAGGAGTAAGGCGAAAAACGATTTATATCGCAAGATTCCGCATGTTCTAATTTTTATAGGAATGTTTGTTTTATGGTTTATTGGGGCGTATACTATCTATATAACAACAGGATCTATTGAAGGTATGATCCCCTATGATAATAATATGTTCTATTTATACCTACAACTTTTAACAACACCGAATGATATTCGTAATGTTTTATTTGCTCTCGGCTGGTTTTATTACCTATTGTTATTCTTCTTTTATAGTTTTGCCATGTTAATGCTAATAAATGAATTTACTAGGAAATCTCAATATTTCAGCTTTCCCTTTAATATTTTGTGCACAATTTTTCTAAATAAAGAGGAAAAACAAGGATATGGTACTTATTTATACTTTGGAATTGGACATATGTTTGCAGCCTTTTTATGCCCTCCAATGGTTTTTTTCTCAATTTTAGGGATCAGCTCTATTGCGGATTTAGTTGCGAGTCAATTTGGAATAAGATATGGGAGAACTTTTATAAAATTTAATAAAAGAAAAACGTGGGAGGGGACCATAGCAGGGTCTATAGCTGCTTTTTTTATAAGTTTTCTTTTTTTAGGTTTGATATGGGCAATTATGTTCACTCTGGTATTTATAGTTATTGATATTTTAACAAATAGACCAATAAATGTATCTGATAACTTGGTTAATCCAATTGTCTTATCAATTATTTATTTCTTCATAAGATTCATATTTAATTTGAATTATTACACAATTATTATATAGAGGGTTGTTTTGAGTAATTATATTATAAAAATTTTTAAATAAATTCAGCTTTAATGATTAAAACATGTTTTATCTACCAACAAGCATTATTTTAATAGGATATTCAATTCTTACATTAGTTTATATAATTTCGAATTGGAAGGAAAAGGTTGAAAAAGGATTAGTTGCTAATGAAATTGCAATTGCATTATTATTTCTAGTAGGAGGAATATTATTTCCTTTTATGTTTCAATTTCACTCTAACCTAATTCCTTTAGAAACTTTAAATTTCTTGTGGCTTTCTACATCAATTATCTTTTTAGTTGAAATGGGGATTTGGTTTATCATTTTAACTTATAATTCAATAATTTCCAAAAGAGATCCAAAAATCATGGCTAAAAGGGATTATAGTAAATATTGCGAAGAATTCAATCGGAGCTGGACTGATGACTTAAAGAGTGAGTATGGAAGGAAATTATTGCATATATTTACATGCTCAGTTATTTTTATTTTCTGGAGTTTAGGAACTATCCTTGATAATTTTGGAATATTGGACAAGTTTAATCTTGATAATTACAGTTTCTCATATTGGTTTATTATTATAATTGGATTTGGTTTTATTTTTATGTTTCAAATAGCAGATCTTGCACGTTTGAATAAATTTTATATGTTGCCTAACTGGGCTCGAAAATGGTATTTCTCCATGAGGCAAGAAGAGTTAGAAACTTTTTTGGCTTCTACACCTTTGGTTTTATCTTTTGTGCCTTTTATTTTTGCTCCATTCCCTATATTTGCTACTGTAGCCTTGATCACTACGGGAGCAGATGCTATGGCATGTTTTATAGGAAAAAAATATGGAAAGCATGCACTTCGAAAAAATTCAAAAAAAACCATAGAAGGATTTATAGCAGGAGGAATAAGTACATTTTTAATAGTTATAATTATTATGAATTTATATTATACCTGGATGCCAATAAGTATAATAAAAATATTTTTAATGGCGGTAATAGCTACAATTATATTTTTACTCATTGATATGTTTGCAAAATTCATTTCTGATAACATTTTAAATCCAATTTTAACTGGTTTCGCTATGTGGTTAATCTATTTAATATAAAAAAGTAATATTTAACCACCAAAATAGAGATACAAAAAAGCGATATCATCTCCATCTTTCAAGAGCGTTTCAAGGAAATTATCATGACGATAACTCTTACCATTAATAATTATTGATAAGAAAGAGCTAAATTCATTGGGATTCTTTTTATCCCATAGAAGTTCTTTGAATTTTTCCCCATATTTCTTATAAAAGTATTCTAATAATTCCTTTAAAGTTAGTTCCTTCTCAAGTTTCACAATTTCGTTAGTTTTTTTAGTAATTTCGTTGAAAGGGGGTTCAAAGCGAAGACTTAATGAAATCATATAATTTTACCTTATCAAATTGATAAAATCTTAAGAATTTAATATAATCAAAATTATAAATTTCTAATGGAAATAAAAAATAAAAATAGATTTTTTAAAATTTAAACATCTTCTAATGCATCCTTTGCATTATCGATAATTTCTTCTTTTCCTTCCTTTATTGTTTTCTTTATGCCTTTTTTAACACTTCCTTTTTTTACCCCCTTCTCAACACCTTTTCCAACAGCTTCACTACCAGTTATATCCTCAACTACTCCGCCTGCTACTTTTGCGAAACCTTTCTTTAATTTTTTGCCAAAACCTCCCAATTTAACTCACTTGAATGATTTAGTAACTAAAATATAAAATTCAATCTTTTAAATTTAATTTAATGCAAATTTATCTAACCCTTATTATTTAAAACAAGAAAAATATTCATAAAAAATTAGAATTTTTATTAAAATTTTAACAAGCAGATTATAAAATTATAGAAGATAATTAATTAAATGTAATTAAAGAGGTTTTTGAAATGGCTCAAATATTATTTATTTCAAAAGAAAATGTACGTGATGCTTGGCTTTCTGCATTAATACAAGTTTTGTTTAATGGAGATGATATTAAAACGGAATATGATAAAGCAGGGGATTTTCCATCAAAAGATGCAACAGTCTTAATAGAGATTAAAGACCCAATGAAAGATCCAATTATGAGAAAAGATAAAGTAATGAAAATCAAGACGAAATATGGAAATTCATATGAAGTTTATGGTTGTATAGCTGACACATACTTAATTGGATCAATACAGAGTGGGTATATAGAAGAAATTTTACAAGGTGTAAATGATCATTATATCTGGGAATCAGATGTGAGTTTTCCGTATACTTATCATGATAGAATCTTTAATTATACACCTTTTTCCCTTGAGGATACTATTCATGTTGATTATGATTTAGATATAGTAAATAATGAATTTGTTAGAAAACATCAAAAATTAATTAAGGCAAATAAAGTTGTAAAAACACCTGATTCTCATATATGGAAACTTAAAAATCTTGTTGGATTTAAGTTAGATAAAAAGATTTCTGACCAAGTTGGAGTAGAAAAAATACCAATTGGCGTTATAAATTTTCCACGAATTAATCAAATTGAATATATCATTCAAAAATTGAGAAAAAAGCCATATTCACGTAGGGCTCAAGCAATTACTTGGAGGCCTCTTGTAGATCCATTTCATATCGACCCTCCTTGCCTTCAGAGAATTTACATGCGAATTAAGGATGGAAAGCTCTTGATGCAAACAACTTGGAGAAGTAGAGACCTATTTAGAGCATGGGAGGCTAATGTAAATGGAATGATAAGTATTCAAAAATTTATAGCTAACGAGCTTGGTGTCGAAATGGGACACTATTTAGATTTTAGCAACTCTTTACATATCTATGGAAATACAATTTCAGAAGTTAAAGATATGCTTTATCGGATGAAAATAAGGGGAGAAAAATTTCCTTCAGAAGTTGATATACTTCTTGAAAAATACTTAGATTCTTAATTTTCAAAAATTTTAGGAAAAATAAGTTTTGTATTAAGGTATATTTGTTCTTCTAATTGTTTATCTGGTATGTTTTTTAATTTTGCAATAGAGCTAAGGACATTTCTAATCATTGCTGGTGTTCCAGTTTTACCCCTGTATTCGACAGGCCCATCACTTTCTAAAAGTAAATGCTCTAAATCAACCATCATTACTGTTTTTTTAACTGCAGGAGAATAAGATACCGCAGGTGTTATCGAAAAGTAATATCCCCTTTCAATTCCTTGTTTTAAAACATCTTCAGGACCCGAATACCAATGTATATTGACATTAGGAATCTGGTATGATGGAAGTGTATCAAATACTATTTTTTCAGCACCTTTTGTGTGGATATTTACTGGTAATCTTAGATCTTGTGCTAATTTTAACATTTGTTCAAATATTTTCTTTTGCAACGGATAAAGTTTTTCATTTTTAATGAAATGGTGATCTAAACCAATTTCTCCAATTGCGCAGATTTTTTCTTTATTTGATTTAATATATTTTGTTATTGAATCTAACTCATTTTCAATATTTTTATTCATTCTTACTTCTTCTGGGTGTATACCAAGTGCAGGGTAAATAATATCAAATCGATTTGAAATATCGATAATTCTTGCTTGGCTCAACGCACTCATCGCAACTGCTATAACTTTTTTTATCTCTGAATCTAAAGCCTCTTTGATGATATCTTCAAGGGTTAAGTAAAGATTAGCATGGCAATGAACATCTATTAAAATAACAATCACCTATAAAAAAGCATTAATTAAAAATAGTAAAATTAATTATTTCTTACATTCGGCTTATTTCGGCTCTTAAATCGACTATTTTTTTTACTAATTTAAACTTTCCTCTTGGATACTCTTTAGTGTCTAAATAATGCATCAGTTTTTCTAATTCTTGTATTAAATAATTCTTAATATCTTCCTTAGTTACATGGCCTAAAAGTTTCGGTAAAGGTTCAAATTTTTCTTTTCGTTTTACTCTTAAATTTGAGATAGTTTTTGCTAATTGTGCTTGAAAGCCTTTAGATTCAGAAAGATCAATACCATCAAGCATATCTAAAGATGTCTGTAATCCATCAATAAACGCTTCTAAATCCCTGATCTCTATCTCATCATCTGACATTTATAAAAACAACACAATGAGTTAATATCCTTATATCCTAGAAGGAATTTTAATATATATATTTCTTTATGTTTTGTTTTATTAATGGTTATATAAAAATCATACAAATTCATCAACTAGTAATTCAGCAAGTGTCGAAACAACTTTATCTCTAAGAGTCTTATCAAAAATTCTAACCCTATCAGAAATCTCAATTTGAATTGCTTGACTATTTGCTATTTTACTTGCACCATAATTTTTTATTATAAAACCTCCAGTTAAAGTATATTCTCTCCTTCTTTGATGTCCAGGAGCGATGGGTATATTTAATTCAATAAATTTACGTATAATTCTTCCACGTAAATTTTTGTCCCAATCTTTTTTAGGTATAGTACTCGAAAATAGTGTTTCTAAATTATTGGTGCCTAAAACTATTTCAACATCCCGAAAACCCTGAGGTTTTTTATCTTTCTCAAATCCATGAAGATCAATTAATAATGAATGATTGAAGGATGTGATATTGTATTCAATCAGTTCTTTTATCTTCTTATGATAGTATTGGTAAATATTACATGCTAGAATTGAATTATTATCATAGGCTTTTGATTCTTTTCTATTTAAGTCGATTTTACTCCTATGGACTTTTGATATAATATATGATGGTGTTTTCTGTGATGAATTTTTCAATCTTAATAATTTTCTTAAATTCTTAACTAATTCAAAAGTTAATTCAATAGTTCCTTTATCGGTTCCGACTACTCCCTCTTTCCTAGTAGGGATTTTATTATATTTTTTTGTTCCACCGTGAGGAACTGAGATAAGAAGAGGAATAGAGCCTTTATGGAATTTTATGTACTTATTTAAAATTTTCATTTTCTAAAATAATTAACTAATCTGCTAAATTAAGTAGAGTAAAATAAAAAAATTAAAATTTTAGATTCAAATTTATACATTAAGTTATTGTATAAATTCGAAGTATAATAAAAACAACTAACCATAAAGCAAATCCAATTATACCGAAAATATAGTAAGCCCAGATGTTTTTCTCTTTTATAAAGATTATATAACAAAATAACCAAGATCCAAGACTTCCTACAGCACCCATCAATATATCTGTGGTGATATTTTGCCAACTGTCAGCTCTACCTTCAAATTTCCAACCAATTTCAATAAACAACGTATTTTCTAATACTTCCCAAAGAACTATTATAATAATGGTACATATGAAAACAAATAGGAGAGAGAAAATGGGTGTATGTCCTTTGTTTTTTGGGACAGTATAAAAAAGCGAAAAGAAGAGAAAAACTCCTATACCAAAACATAGGTGTCCTATCGAATAAAAGTCAAACCAAGCAAGACCTACTTGATCTGGATCAGATGTGAAAAGATCTACAAACAGCATTTTTATCCGGTAATTAAATTATAATTTTATTTTAAAATTCATTTTAACAATATAATACTATTTAATGAATTTAATTTTAAGTCGTGTTAGTGTTTGCAAAGGAGAATTGCATTAGTTGCATTTTATCAGAAACAAAATATATATAGTTTTAATGCTTTAATCGGAGCAATTGAAACTGAGGAGTTATTAAATGATATTAAAATTCATTTTATTAGGGGATATGATAATCTAATAGATGAATTAAAAAAAATTATTGCCAGAAATGATAGAATAATAGTTGGAATTTCTTTTTTTACTACTCAATTATGGGAAATAAAAGATTTAATTAAAGATTTGAGAAGAAAATACTCAAAAAAAGTATTTCTTATAGCTGGTGGCCCCCATCCTTCTGGGGATCCATTTGGAACTCTTAAAATGGGTTTTGATCTTGTTGTTGTAGGTGAGGGTGAGGAGACTTTCGTTGAAATTCTTAAAAAGATTAAATTTGATGAAGATATCTACAAAATAAAAGGTTTATCTTTCTTCAATAAAAATAATAACTATATTTTTTCTGGAAAAAGGCAACCCATAGATTTAGATAAATATCCACCATTACCTATGAAAAGCATCAAGTTTGGAGCAATTGAAATAACGAGAGGATGTCCATATGTATGCTATTTTTGTCAAACTCCTTATCTTTTTGGTACTAATCCAAGACATAGAAGCATTGAATCCATTTGTAATACTGTGAAGTTTATGAGAAAGTATGAGAAAAAGGATATAAGATTTATTTCGCCAAATGCTTTCTCTTATGGGTCTATAGATGGTAAAAAACTAAATCTTACTAAGTTAGAAGATTTATTAAAACACATAAATCATATTATAAAGCCAAGTGGAAGATTATTTTTAGGCTCATTTCCTTCAGAAGTCCGCCCAGAACATGTGAATAAAGAAACTTTAGGATTAGTTTTAAAATATGCGGCAAATGATAATATTGTCATTGGAGCCCAGTCAGGAAGCCAAAAAGTTTTAGATTTATGCAATAGAGGCCATACTGTAGGAGATATATATAAAGCGGTTGAATTAACCATCAATAGCGGTTTAAAAGCTAACGTCGACTTCATATTCGGATTACCTTATGAAATTGAAGAAGATGTGGATTTAACTATTAAAATAATGAAAGATTTATCTAACATGGGAGCAAAAATTCACACCCATACATTTATGCCCTTACCTCAAACCTTATTTGCTACGAAGCCTTTTCAAAAAGTTAACAAGAAAATTATAAAAGTAGTTACTGAATTAAATTCAAAAGGTTTAGCATATGGAGAATGGAAACAGCAAGAAAAATTGGCAATTAAAATTGCTAAATATTTGAAATCCCAAAATATTAATGGTTTAGTCTGAAATAGTATAATTTTGATTAATTTTTTTAATAAATCCTTCTTTTGACATTGTATTTAAAATTTTCTTCACTCTATCTGGATTTTTATCAATCTTTTGAATTATTTCTATTTCCTCCAATGCCTTTTCTTCAAGTAGCATCTTTAAAATTTCTCCTCGTATCTCTCGGTTAGAACCCTTGAATTTTGATTGCTTCTGGTAATGAACACTTTTTTTATTTAGTTCTGGATGGTTTCTTTTAAGCATTACTCCATAATCCATTAAACCATAATACCAATCTCTAGGATTTGAAAGATCTATTGTTTTTTTGGTTAATTTTAATACGTCTTTATCATTTACTATTTTTTTATCCTGAAAAAAGAAATAGATATAAACCCTTCTAATATTCGTCTCGATAAAATAGGTAGGAATATTAAACGCAAAAACTAAAATTGATGAAGCTGTATTATATCCAATTTGTGGAAATGATTTAAGAGTATCAAGATCAGCGGGTAAGTTCCCATTATAACTACTCACAATAATTTCAGCAATATTTTTCAATGCAATGGCTCTTCGATTATAGCCTAATCCCTGCCAAATATTTAAGATATCTTCAAGTGGAGCTTTTGCTAAAGTATCAAAATCAGGAAACCTCTTTATAAATTCCAAAAACTTTTCAGACACTCTACTCGTTTGAGTTTGCTGAAGCATTATTTCTGAAACCAAAACCCTATAGGGATTAATATTTTTTCTAAAAGGAAAATCTCTTCCAGATTTTTTATAGTATGAATTAATTATTCCTTGGAAAGATTTTACTACTTTTGGTGTTAAGCCTTCTTTCTTGTAGAGCTTAAAAAAATCATTGATAAGTATTTCTTAACACCTAATTTTAGTATAGATTAGTAAAAACATAATAAAAAAAGAATTTTATTTCTTTAAATTATAGTTTTTTTCTAGATTTACTCTTACTTATTTAGAAATATCAAAAGCAAATTCTGTAACTCCACTTTCAATTTTTTTTAAGGTTAACTTATAACCTGATGTATCAATTATATGCAACATTGGTTTATTTTCAAGTAAAATTGTGCCTCCAAATGTTTTATAGTTCAATTCTCTTCCTATTTTCACTAAATACTTTAATAGGAACTTAGTAATTCCTAAACCTCTCCAATCTTTATGGACAATAAACGCAAGTTCTGCTAATGTGGGCTTAATAGTTTTGAAAAAAGCTCCTAATGCAATAATTTTTGTTTCACCTTGATCACTAATAATAGCAACTAAAATCATATCTGTAGTATAGTCAATATTAACCATTGGTTGGATTTTTTTATGCCGAAAATCATGTACTGGTGTGAAAAATCTATAGTATCTATCCTTTTCATCTAAAGAATAGTGAAGTTCTTGGATCATTCTCTCATCAGTGGGTTTAACAGGTCTAATTTTTATTTCTTTACCATTTTTTAATTTTAGTGTTGTTTCGTATTTTTCAGGATAGATAGCGATTCTTCCGTCAATTGAGACTGGTAATTTTTGATCAGAATATACATATTTCCAGTTTTTAGCACTCTCTAACAACTCTTCCCGAAAATCAGGATGAGCAATATTTATCATTTCTAAAACTCGTTCTCTGATACTTTTTCCATAGAGATACGCTATACCCCATTCGGAGACAATATAGTGCACATCTCCTCGTGTTATAACTACTCCTGAACCTGGTTGAAGATAAGGGACAATCCTAGAAACAATTTTCCCATTTGGTAATGTAGCTGTTGAAGGGATTACCATTATTGGTTTTCCATCCTTTGCTCTACCCGCTCCTCTTACAAAATCGACTTGACCTCCAATTCCACTATAGAACTGGTGGCCTAAAGAATCTGCATTTACTTGTCCTGTAAGATCTACTGTAAGAGCTGCATTAATTGCAACTTGTTTCTTATTTTGGGAAATTATAAATGGATCATTGGTATATTCACAGGGATGAAATTCAACCATAGGATTATCATCACAAAAATCGTATAATCTTCTTGTCCCCATTACAAATGAGCATACAATCTTGTCTTTATGGATTGTTTTCTTTCTACATGTAATAACTCCTTTTTCTACAAGATCTACAATACCATCTGAAAATACTTCACTGTGCACTCCCAAATCTTTTTTACCTTCTAGTTCCATAGTTACTGCATTTGGAATAGTCCCAATTCCCATTTGAATCGTGGATTCATCTTCTATTAATGAAGAAACGAATTCAGCAATTTTAATTTCCGTTTTACCTGGAGGTCCATAATCATATTCAATTATATCATGATCAGAAAGAACAAAAGCATCAATGTTATCCATATGAATAAATGAATCTCCTAAAGTACGAGGCATTTTAGGATTGATTTCAGCAACTACAAAATCAGCTGCTTCAGCGATAGATTTAACAATATCTACATTAATTCCATAACTACAGAAGCCATATCGATCTGGAAGACTTACTTGAATTAATGCGGTATCTAAATGCATTTTACCGAGCTTAAATAACCAAGGAATTTCTGATAAAAGCATCGGAGTGTAATCTGCTTGTCCCTTTTTGATATATTTGCGAAGCGACTTTCCTATAAAGAAAGCATTATGTCTGAATAAATCTTCAATACCACCAGCGGTTTCATAATAATCAAGATCACTAAGACTTAAAAAATGCATTATTTCTACATCGGGTAATTCTGGACCGAGTTCTATAAGTTTTTTAGTTAAATCTATAGGTTCAGCACATCCAGAATCAATAAATATTCTGTCTCCAGGTTTTATATATTTCATAATAGCCTGATTTAAAGATACTTTCTTTTTACTATACTTATTTAAGAAAGATTTGATATCTTCATCACTTATAGTAGACACAGAATCACCAATCTTATTTCATCTACACATTTATGAATAGGATTTGAATGATTTTAAATGTAGTTATATCAAACTATAAATCAATGTGTTTGATTTACTAAAATTTTAGTAAATGATTTAATGTCTTGAATCAAGAATTAAATTTACAACGCGATTAATGTATTTCCCCTTTTGAATTTTACAAGTTCTAGCAACTTTACTGAAATTGAAAGATTCAGCTAAAGCATCTAAATATGAAATATTGTATAAAATGGATATATTATTATTATTTTTCATAAACAATTTATCAAGTTCTATTTGAATTTGATTATTATTCATATCATTAGATTTTTGCTTGACTCTTTTAATAATTTCTTTTATAGAATCATTAAAGTTAATATTTCGTATGCTCGAAATTAAAACACTTAAAACAATAGAATAGAGTATAATATCATCAAACTTAGTACCATTTAATGCAGTTAACCTTATTTGAATTTCTTGATAAATTTCTAGTAAATGATTCTCATCTAAACCCTTTATATCCTTGAAAGGATTAAAAAATTTCAAATATTTTTGCTCTAAAAATAAATGTATGTTTTTAATAAAAAGATCTTTAAACCTTTTAATTATTAAACCCGAATTTCTTACTTTTAATGATATCTCAGGAGTTCTTCCAATAATAGTATCACTACCACGTAAATAAAATTGCTGCTCAATAAGATTATCCGTAGCGTTATAGAGTTTTTCCAATTTTAAATCTTTTTTTAGAACAGGCAAATATCTCATTTCCAATTTTGTCGGATATAATTCATAAAATATTAATCGAAATTCAATGATTTAATCTTTTTGAAAGCGATAAGACCTAATATTTCTATTGGTTATAATTTGCTACGATAATATTAATTAGAAAATGTTGCATGTATATCATTAATAAATTATTTACAAAAAAAACAAATCTTATCCAAGTTCAATTTTAAAAGAAAATTAACTAAAATTAAGTGAATAAAAATGGGATTGAAATTAGCTTCTTCAATGGCTATACTTTTCTTGTTTGCACTTATTTATGCTGTAGTATTTACGATTGGGATTTGGTTCTTACCTTCAGATTGGACAGGATTATTATTAATGGTTGGTTTTACCATTTTGATTGTACTCTTTCAATATGGAGTATCACCATATATTATACAGTGGATTTATCGAATAGATTGGATTCCATACGAAAAATTTACTTCAATGTATCCACATTTAGGTGCGGCTGTGGAGAAAGTAGCTGAAATTCAAGGAATTAAATATCCAAGAATGGGGATTATACATGATTTAAATCCAAACGCATTCACCTTTGGTCACACAAAAAACAACGCAAGATTAGTAATTACTGATGGTATATTACATTTTCTTGACGAGGATGAGCAGACAGCAGTAGTAGCACACGAACTAGGACATATAGTACATAACGATTTTATATTAATGACAATCGTTTTTGCTATTCCATTAATTTTATTAACAATTGCAAGATGGTCCTATTATGCAGCACGCTTTTCTGGGAGAGGTTCAAGTGATAAAGATGAAGGAAGTTATATAACTTTAGCCTTGTTTGTCATTGCGGTAATATCCTATATTTCGTATTATATAGGCTATTTGGTTTCCCTAGTGGTAAGTCGAATCAGAGAATATTATGCTGATCAACATTCTGCAGAAGTTACAGAGAATCCTAATACCTTATCTACAGCATTGGTAAAAATAGCCTATGGATTATTAATAGGTGAATCAAAGGAAGAAGTTGTTGCGAAGAAAAAATCCAGAGTATGGGCACTTCGGGGATTGGGTATTTTTGATCCTAAAAAAGCACATCATTTTGCAGCTCAAGGTATTGGCCCTTCAGGAAAATATTCTAAAGAGGCAATTCAGGCCGTAGCAGGATGGGACTTATTTAATCCTTGGGCTAAATACTTTCAACTATATAGCACACATCCATTGCCAGCAAAAAGAATCCAACGATTAAACGATCAATGCGCGATCTATGGAAAATCTGTGGAAATAGATTTTTCAGAAGCCAGAAAAATTAAAGAAGAACAAGTAGGTAAATCTCTGATTGGTGAATTTCTTACAGATATATTTATCAAATCCTTACCCACAATCGTTTTCCTAGTTTTAATCGCGTTAAGTGCGGTTTGGGTATTTGCATACCTAGGATGGATAAATATTGGAACATTGGCAACCCTTAGTAATCTAACTCTTATGTGGGCTACTGGATTCTTTGTAATGGGCATTGGTTCCATATTTAGAACCACTTTTATGTATAGAAAGGGATTTGAACCTGCTACTACACTTGATCTAAAAACAGTGATCAATGTTTCACCTGTACGTCCTATTCCTGCCATTATTGAAGGGCAAATCATAGGAAAAGGGGTACCAGGCTATTGGCTTAGCGACGATTTATATTTTCAAGATGACACAGGATTATTGTATATAGATTATAGATTTGGTTTAAGTATCGTTGATTTCTTCTGGGCACTTACCAAAGTTGATAGATTAATAGGACAACGAGTTAGAATTAAAGGATGGTATCGAAGAGGTCCTGCTCCATATCTGCAGATTGATACACTAGAAACTGAAACTGGTAGACGATATCGAAACTATTCTAAGCATATGACATATATCCTTGCTGTTGTATTTTTCATCATAAGTACATTAATCTTCTATTACTGGTTTACGACTTTTTTCTTCTAAATCATTCTAAAATTTTTTTATTCTTTTTTATTATTAAAAATTTTAATATTTCATTACAACAAGTCTTAAATTATTAAATAGAATTAATCAATATTGTAAATGACGGTTTCTAATAATAAGAAGGTTGAGTTAATGGCACCATTAAAGAATCTTAAGTCTTTAAATGCAGTAATTGGAAATGCTGATGCTGTTTATTTTGGTGTCGAATCCTTTAATATGAGGATGTTCAGTGATAATTTTAAATTAGAGGACCTAAAGAAAATTGTAAGAGTTTGCCATGATAATCATATTAATGCTTATTTAACTACCAATGTAATAATCTACGAAAATGAGATAGAAATATTAGATTCAATTTTAGATAAAGCAGTAGACGCTAATATAGACGCAGTTATCGTTCACGATATCGGAGTAATTCAATTAGCTAAAGAAAAAGGGCTTGAATTCCATATTTCTACGCAAGCAAGTATTTCTAATTCGTTTTCAGCAAGATTTTATGAATCCCTAGGGGCAAAAAGGTTGATTTTAGCACGAGAGTTGTCCTTAGAGCAAATTAGAGAGATAAAGAATGAATTACAGGTTTCAGAAGTTGAAACTTTTGTTCATGGAGCTCAATGTACTTCTATTTCTGGAAGATGTTACTTTTCTGCAGAATTATGTCAATCTCAAGATTATTCAGCTAATCGAGGCAGATGTATCCAACCCTGCAGAAGAAAATGGCGTGTTATTGACGATCAGAATAATGAGTTACTCTATGATGGCGTTTTCTTTATTAATACTAAAGATCTTTGTATGATTGAACATATACCTAAATTAATCGAAGCTAAAATTGATGCTTTTAAAATTGAGGGAAGAATGAGAGATCCAATCTATATTGAAGAAACCACAGCATGTTATCGAGAAGCTATTGATGCTTACTATGAAAACACACTTACTCATGAAAAAATTAAAAATTGGTTAAAAAGACTGAATAAAGTATATCATAGGGGTTTTTCAACAGGTTTTTATTTTGGATTACCAACCGGTACTGAAATTCAAAGAGAATTCGATGGTAATATCTCTCAATACAAGAAATTTGAAATTGGTAAAGTTTTAAATTATTATCCTGAAAAGAAAGCTGCAAAAATCCTCCTAACAGCTGACAAATTAAAATTAAATGACGAAATTTTCATTATTGGTACCCATACTGAAACCTATATTAGGCAAAAAATCAAATCTATCCAAATCAAACAGAAAAAGAATTTAACTGAAACACCTTCAGTGTCAGCTAATAAAGACCGAATTACAGTTGGGATCACTGTTGATAAACCAGTAAGGAAAAATGATAAAATATTTAAGTTAATTTAATTATTTTGGATAAAAAAAAGCTCTTGTTTATCAAATCATTTATGGAACAGCTTTGAAACTGCTATAATATTTAATTAAAAATAATTAAAAAAATTAGTATTAGAGATATTTTATAGAATTTTCATTGTAGATTTAAATCTACGATTTAGTGATTTTAATCAACTAAATCTTCATATGCTTCTAATGCGAGTTCTATAATTTCTTGAAAGGCCATCGCATCTTGAAGATTTCCTTCTACTGTAATATCTCCGGCCATGTAAGCACTAGTGGCATCTACTTCACCAAAAAGCATACCTGCGCCTACTTCTTTAGCGGCTGAGAAAGTAAAGGATGGATTATCAACTTCACCCTCCCCAAATTCGAGAGTTCCATCATGTGCTTTTAACCAGAATTTTGCATCAGCATCAGTTACGATCATCTGGATTGCAATATCCATGTCTTCCAATTCTTCTTTAAGATCCTCATTTTCCTCTGCAATTTGTTTGAAAAGTTCAAACATTTTGAGAGTATCTTTAACATCAGCCGCCGCTGCACCGGCGTCGATTTTTGCTTTAACTTCATTTAATAATGCTTCATCAACCATTTTAATTTATCAACCTTTCCTTCTAATTTCGTATTTAATTCAATGTGTAGTATAAATAAGTACTATTAATTATAACTTTTTAATACATAAAAAGGTTTTATTTCTTCTGATATTTAAATCTATTAAGACGGAAATCTTAACTTATTCTCATTTTTTGTTAAAAATGTAAATCAATTTAGAGCAAGTTTTCATAATTTATTAAAGGTGATCTAGTAAATATCTTAAAAAGTATAAAAAAAATGTAAAATATAAAATAAAAAATGTTTTAGTTAATTATTAATGTGGGTATTGAGCTACACTTCTTTTAATCTGTAAGATCTTCAAAAGCTTCAATAGCTAATTCAATAATTTCTTGAAAAGCCATAGCATCTTGAAGATT
>JBHLKA010000004.1:40239-54405 GCA_048887145.1 Candidatus Hodarchaeota archaeon | reverse complement strand
ATCTCCAGGTAGATCATTATCTTCTATACCAGAAAGTTGAGCACGCTGATTCTGAATAATTTCTTTTTGCTCATTAATCGTGAAAGTTAACCTTAGGACCTCTTCTCTTAAATATCTTATCATTCTCTCTAAATCCGAATGAGCACGATTGGTAGAATCTATTGAATCAATTAAGTCTTTTAATTCTTTACTCATTTTTTAATCGTTTGGTTTTAATAATGTTAAAAAAGTTCGATTTAAAAAATATTCACATTTATAATCGTTTTATCTTGAATTTCTTAAATAGCTAATAAATGATAGCTAATGATATCGTAAATAGTAATATTTAAAAATATTTTTAAAATTTATTTCTATAGAAAATAAAATTAAATTGTAAAAATATTACTGTAAAATACGGGAGTATTGATAATGATAAATGAGCAATTTAATGATTCAAAGCAGAAAGATAAAGAAGATTTGGATGAAGATGATTGGGAGGAGGAGGATGACTGGGATGAGGAGGAGGATTTGGATAATTATAATGATGGAGAATGGGATGGTGATTTCGAATACGATGAGGACGATGAATGGGATGATGACGACTATGAAGAAGATGATGAAGATTTTTAAGTAGTATACTATTTGACGCCTTAGAATCTTATAAAAAAAGGAAATAAATTATCTTTTTTTAAATATTAAATTTTATAGAATTTTTATTTCTCGAATAAAATCTCCTTGAGTAATAGAATTCACAACCTTTTGATCATCTGAACCTTCAACCTGACCAAATATTGTGTGTCTATTATCCAAATGGGGCGTTTCTACATGAGTTATAAAGAATTGAGATCCATTTGTATTTGAGCCTGCATTAGCCATTGCTAGTATACCTGGTTTATCAAATTTTCTACCTGATTGAAACTCATCTGCAAAAGGATATGAGATTTGTTTTCCCTGGTAAGGAAAAGAGTTAATTCCCAGAGATCTAGGCCCACCAGTACCATTTCCGAGAGGATCTCCACCTTGTATCATAAAGTTTTTAATAACCCGGTGAAATTTAAGATTGTTAAAAAATCCTTGTTTAGCTAAAAATAAAAAGCTAGATACAGTTAAGGGTGCTTCATTATCAAATAAATTAATTTTAATATTTCCTTTATCTGTTATTAGAATTATCTTTGTCATAATTATTCTAAACTTTATTAGTATTAAAATTATGTTTAAAATGCTTTAATAACTTCTTTTAAATTTATAAAAGATTTAAAATTAATAACAATAAATCATTCCTATAGTTATATTAAATTCATTCAAAACAAGTGTAAATATGATAACTGATTACGATCTCTCTTTCTTCTTTAATCCAAACAGTATAGCAATAGTTGGAGCAAGTTCTACGCCTGGAAAAGTTGGATATAATGTTTTAAAAAATATAATCGAATCAGGATATAGTGGAAAAATCTTCCCTATTAATCCAAAATCTAAGACTATTCTTGGATATAAAACTTATAAAAGTGTGTTAGACGTTCCAGAAAATATTGATATTGCGATTTTTGTTATTCCAAGTAATAGAGTAATTCCAGTTGCTGAAGAGTGTGGAAAAAAAGATATTAAGGGAATCGTTGTAATTTCTGCTGGCTTTAAAGAAATTGGCGGAGATGGAGTAAAACGTGAACAAGAATTAGTTCAAATAGCTAAAAAATTTAATATGAGAATAATCGGTCCAAATTGCTTAGGATTCATAGGAACACACTATAATGGGTCATTTGCAGCCAATACACCTAAAAAAGGACATATTGCGATGATTTCTCAATCTGGAGCTATGTTAACAGGAATGATGGATTATTCGATGGAACAAGCTTTTGGTTTTTCGTGTAATATTAGTTTAGGGAATAAAGCTGATTTAGATGAGGTTGATTTTATTAATTATCTATCCGAAGATAATGATACAAAAGTTATACTTTGTTATTTAGAATCCATAGAAAATGGAGAAAAATTCTTAAAAGTCGTACCTAAAGCCGCTAAAAAAAAGCCGATTATAATTCTAAAAGCGGGAATTAGTGAAGCTGGAGCGAGGGCAGCATCTAGTCATACTGGTGCATTAGCAGGTTCAGATATTGCATATGAGCTAGCATTTACTAAAAGTGGAGTTATAAGAGCCAAAACGATAGCAGATCTTTTTGATTACGGTGAAATTTTTCTTTTTCAACCTATTCCCAAAAAAAACTCTTTTGCAATAATAACAAACGCAGGTGGCCCTGGAATTGTAGCAACTGATGCTTTCGAACGAGAAAATTTGAAGTTTGCTAAATTTTCTGAGCCAATCCTCCATCAATTGAGAGATAAATTACCTGTTGAGGCCGCAATATTCAATCCTATTGATATTATTGGAGATGCATCCCCAAAACGATACGAATTTGTTATAAAAACTATTTTTGGCTTAAATTCTGATGAATCAACTATAAAAATTAATGAAGAAGATATAACAACATATGGAGCATTAATTATAATGTCCCCGCAAGCACAAACGCATCCTAATGATGTTGCCAAGTCAATTCATAGCATATCAAAAAATTTTTTATCAGAGAAACCTATATTATGTTCGTTCATAGGAGGACAATCTATAAATGAAGCAACAAAATATTTAAAGCAACATTTTATTCCTTGTTATCCCTTTCCAGAACGAGCGGCTCAGTCTCTTAAAGCGATGGTTGATTATAGTGAATATTTAAAAGCAACACCATTAGAACAATTATTCATACCTCAATTTAAAGTAAATAGAGATAGAGTAAAACAAATATTTCAAAATGTTAGAAATGATGATAGAACTGTTCTTTTAAGCCATGAAACTAGTGAAATATTTGAATGCTATGGGATTAAATCCCCAAAATCAAGATTAGCAAGAACTCCACGTGAAGCAATGAAATTTCAAGAAGATATTGGTAGAGTGGTTATGAAAATAGTAAGTCCACAAATAATCCATAAAACTGACGTTGGAGGTATTATTTTAGATATATCATCACCTGAACAAGCATTTGAAGCTTATATCCAAATTGTTGATAATTCAAAGAGATTTGGCCCTCAAAATGCCAAAATATATGGTGTGGAAGTTCAAGAGATGATTTATTTTAAAAAAGAACAGAAAATAAATGAATTAATTATTGGAATGTCGAAAGACCCTCAATTTGGACCGATATTAATGATTGGTTCAGGAGGTATCTATGCTAACTTTCTAAAAGATGTGTCATTCGCTCTCTCATATCAGTTTACTAGAGAAGATGCAAAAGAAATGCTTCATAAAACCAAAATTTTTAGTATATTGCAAGGTGTTAGAGGTGAAAGCCCTTCAGATGTGGATTCCATCATTGAAGTATTATTACGCCTCTCTCAATTAGTTAATGATTTTCCAGAAATTATGGAATTAGATATTAATCCCTTGCTAAGTTTTATAAAAGGTTATTCTGCCGTTGATATAAAAATTACAATCTCTCGTGAATGAATGAATCAGAAAATATAAAAAATGTAATAAATATAATTTAAAGTAATAGAAGAAAAGAAGGTATAGTTATGACAAAAACAATTTATTTATGTTCTTTATCTGAACATGTCGGTAAAAGCTTACTTTCCATTGGCATTATGCTTAAATTACAGGAGGAAGGCAAGAAAGTAGCATATTTCAAGCCTATTGGGACCCCTAAAGGAGCTTTTTCTGATAAAGCTGATAGAGATGTTGGTTTTATTCAAAGTACTGTTTTTAAAACAACATTACCATATGATATAATTAGTCCTATTTCCATTCCAGATTGTTATTATGTTGATTTGATTGATTCATCTAAGAAAGAAGAATATCTCAATTCCATAAAAAACGCCTATGATGAATTAAAAAAAGAGTTTGACTATATTATTATTGAAGGTGCGCCTAGCATCAAAAAATATATTCGTGTTGGCTTAGATGATATCACCGTTGCTCAAAAATTAGATTTAAATGAATTGGTTTTTATCCAAACAGAGTCTTCTGATAAGTGTATTGATACCTTATTTTTTACTAAAAAATATTTCGAATTTAGAGGTATTAAGTTTAAGGGAATTATATTTAATAAAATTGATTACGAATATAAAGCTAGAATTGAAGAATTACAAGAAAATCATATTATTCGCTATGAAATTCCCATTATAGGAATTATAGATAAAAGTCTTGAATTATTAAGTCCTAGAGTGTCTGAAATTCAATATGCAATTGGAGGTGAATTAATAAATGAACCAGCGAGAGAAAATTTGAATCAGATGGTTGAAACTTATATAATTGCCGCAATGAATGTTCAAGCTGCTTTGAAGTATTTAAGATCTGTTAAAAAAGCAGCTGTTATTACCGGTGGAGATAGAACTGATGTTGCTCTTGCAGCTTTAAGAGAAGATGTATCAGTATTAGTATTAACTGGATTTATTCAACCAGATGTTGCAGTAATTAGTGCCGCTAATGAAAAGAAAATACCTATTATACTGAGTCCAAGTGATACCTATACTACTATCAGAAACATGGAGCGTGTAAAACCTGGGATACAAGAAGAGGAGATTAATTTAGTTAAAGAACTAGTTAAAAATAAGCTTGATTGGAATTTATTATTCAATTAAAATACAAAGTTCAATATATTACAATAATCAAAATTTAAAAAAAAAATATATTTAGAATTTAACTTATTTCTAATTTCCATTAGTCAGCCTTTAGTACTAATCCTAGGATTCCACCAACTAATATTATAAATGGATCAACCCAGAACATAGAGTAAGTCAATGGTATAGGTATTACCATACCAGGTATATATGATGATAAATCAACAGCTCCAATGGGGATAAAAAGACCAACAACTGCGACAATACCTCCTATTAACATAAGAATTGCCCCAATCCTTTTTCCTAAAAACCCAATGATTGCTCCAATTAAGCCTAGGAGAGCAAATACTAACGTCAAAACAGATCTGAGAGTAAATATCATTGGATCAACACCAATATCAGCCCAGGTAATACCCAAAAGTGTTAATTGTTGTTGTATTACTGCTTGAGCTCCAAAGGCAATAAAGGCAGCTATTAGAAGTATAGCACTTCCAATTATTCCTATGATAGGACCAACCAAAGCTTTTCCTTTTGCAGCCATTTTTTTCACATTTTAAATTATATTATCTATCAAATCTATCTAATTATTATGGATTATCAATAGATATTTATATCCTTATTTAAATTATTTTTAAAATTAACTATTTTGTAGCTAATAACGATCATAACTTCTTCAAGGAAAAATTTTCATAATTTACCATTTTATATGAAATTCTATTCTAAGTTTTTTCTAGATTTTTATTAAATAGAATAGATTCTTATTTGAATTTAAAGAGTTTTTATACTCCCAAAAAGGAATATATTTTAACAAAAGGAATTCAAAATTGATTTGATATTTTATGGCAGAAACAAGAAAACATATTTGGATTATACCATTAATAACAGGAATTTTAGTACTGTTTGCTGTATTAATTACTCCAGCAGCATATATGGCAATTCCATATTATTCTATAAGTGCCAATCTTTGGCTATGGGGATTATATTCTCCTCCCCCTTATGGGGGGTGGTGGAATAACGGTGATTTTGTACCAAGTCCTTTAGTTATGATTCCGTCAATAGTTACAACAGCGCTCATCATATTAAGTGGGACTTTATTAATAATTTTTGCTATTGTTGGAAAGAAACGTTCAAGATTATCCGGTATTCGGAATATTTCAATAGTATCTGGGATCTTGATTTTAGCAAGTGAAATTATATGGCTTATATTGGTGCCTCTATTTTTCCCAATGGAACACTATTGGCCTCCTCTCCCTCTAGGGGTTGTATTAACGTTTTGGAGATTAAGTTATCCCTATTATGGTATAGGTATAAGTATACATAGAGTTGGTTTTGGGATTATTGGAGGATTTATAGCAGCTGTGCTTAGTTTTCTTGGAGTTGGTCTTGCGCATTATTATTCAAAACAACGACCAGAAATAATTTCTAAACCGATAGAACCTACATTAATAAGTGAAGAAAAAACTCCAGTAGCTAAAACAGAACTTCTATTTTGTACAGAATGTGGGGCAAAGATCGAAGATCCTAACATGAAATTTTGTGGAAATTGTGGACATGAATTTTAAAATACATTAGAATATTTTTTTTATAATTTTGTCTTTATTCTTATTCGTTTTAGTAATTAGAGTATAATTCCCATATATTATCAAACAAACTTTTTAATACATTTTGCTTTTATATAAACAAAATTTTCTTATTTACAAGCAAATGATGATACAAAAAGGGTATTCCAAAAAAATTGCAGATAATTTGACTTTGCGCATAGCTCTTGATGATGTAAACGAATTAAAAAGATTTATATCATTTAATAGTGCTGTACATCAAGAAGAATCATTAAAAAGATATATTAATCGTTTATTTTTAGAGCATCCTAAGAGAAATGAAATTTATTGGATATATATCGAAGAGAATGATTCCAATAAAATGGTTTCTTCTATTGTACTTGCACCATTAGAATGGGATTTCGATGGAACCTTAATTCCAGTTTGTGAGATGTCTCTAGTAGGCACTTTAACTGAATATAGAAATAGGGGATTAATTGGAATTTTAAATGAATTATATGAAGAAATTATGGAACAAAAAGGATATTTACTTTCTGTTATTAGAGGGATACCATATTATTATCGAAAATTTGGGTATGAATTTGCTTTAAATCTTGATGAACGGTTAGTTTTAAACAAAGATCAAATACCATCAACAGAATTTGAAAATATTACAATTAGAAAAGCCAGATGGCAAGATTTTAGTTTCATTAAATCGATTTATAATAATGAAATTGAAAAATTTTTTATTACAAATAATTTTAATCAAAAAAATTTCCATCATAAGTTCATGAACGTTGATTTTGACAATAATTTTTCAAGTACATATCTTATTGAAGTAAAGGGAAGGTTAAAGTCTTTTTTTTCTTTAGGTTTGTCTTATGATTGCGTTGGTTATTCACTTGTAGTTCCAGAAATCAATGAGAAATGCATGCTTAAGATTCTACAATTCGTTGATGAACTAAGCAAAGAAAAGGATGAAATTGTCTTTCAAGTAAATTCTAATACTAAATTCGCTCAATATATTTGTTCAATAGGAGGGAAGAAAAATTTAGGCTATGGATGGCAAATTAGAATTCCAAATATAAAGAGATTTTTGCACGCAATTATTCCAGTATTAGAACAAAGAATTGAAAGATCTTCATATACAGGGTTAACTCAAGATGTAGTAATTAGTGATTATAGAGAAAATTTTATTTTAATTTTCAAAACCGGGAAAATCGAAGATATTGCTGTAAGTAAGGGATATCCTTTCCCGGGAAGTTGTGATGTTCAAATACCTAACTCATTTCTAATAAAATTACTTCTTTCAGATAGAACCTTTGAAGAAATTAAATATATTGTCAGAGATTCAATTCTGAAACCAGAATCAGAAAATTTGATCAAAATACTATTTCCTAAAAAACCATCTCTTCCTGATACATATTACTAATTCTTAATTTGATAAACAAAAATAAAAAAAGTGGTTATTTTATTTATCTGGTGATTTTCTCCCTAACCATTTTTCATAAAAAGTATCGATATCCGGTAAGAAATTGAATATTGTTGGATATCCAGGAGGAACAGCTTCAACATCCAAAAGGATAAAACACCCTGGACAATAATATTCTCTTAATTCTTCCCATTCAGGATTAGACCCCATGTATTTAGGATAAAGCTCATCTATCTCTTCAATAGTGTCTCTTACTCGTACTCGACACCCTGTTTTCCAATTTTTTTTATAGTCTCCAAATTCATGTCCACAATCGCATTTAACAATTCTTTGGCCATTCTTAGCT
This sequence comes from Candidatus Hodarchaeota archaeon, assembly GCA_048887145.1. GTDB lineage: Archaea > Asgardarchaeota > Lokiarchaeia > Sigyniarchaeales > SOKP01 > SOKP01. The sequence continues at coordinate 46,508 of JBHLKA010000004.1, read as the reverse complement.
ACAATATAAAGATGCTCGTGTAAAGGTAAAATTATTTTTTCTTTCCATGGCACTTTTTCTTGAAGAATTTCTAAAATCATATCAAATCTATCAGTGTCTTTTCTTCCGCTAATTATTGGTTTTAATTCATTCCAAGTTAAATCTCCATTAATTAATCTTTCTAATGTTTTTTTATCGTATTTTACCATTTATTTCACCTCCAATTTGAAATCTTCAGGAAATTTCCAAAATTTTCGAAATTCATTTGCCCATTTATCAGATAGTTCGATGCTTTCTGAAAGCATTGACTTTACAGGATCGTTTAACTTATTTTCTGTAATTTTTTGCCTTTCACGCTCCCAAAATTCTTCAAAGGACATTGATTTTTCTCTTCTTTCATTTAGTAATTCTTCTCGATGTTTTTGAGTTGCATCCTCATCTATTACCCATTCTTCTTTATTATTATCATATTCTGCTACTACACCGTATACCCTATAAATAATGTCCTTAGTATAAATTTCATCATCCAAATCTTTTTTTACTAATTCAATTTTTCTCTCCAATGGATCACCATAACCTGGACCACCACTTTGCGTATGATAAAAAAGGTCATTGTTTTCAAGATTTACTGGATAAATTGTGCAATAAGGTTTTCGTACAATATCCCCCTTTAAGAATTTTTCAAATTCCCCATTTGAAGGATCAGGGTCTCCTAATGGATAGTCCGCTTGATTTTTAATTATTTCTTCCATATTAGCATTTTTAGCATATAGGCGATATCCTGTGGCATTTGGATAACCACCATGCATACCACCAGTTCCATGAAAACACAAACCCTCTCTAGCTCCAAAAAAGTCAACTTCCTTCGAAAAGGCTACGATACCAATGCCAGCAAAAGCTGTACCCCCTCGGTATTTACCAAAACCTGCTGTATTGGGTTTAGTTTTTCTAGCTAAATAGGGAACACCACCTTGGAAAAGCTCCCAGGTTTCTACATCACCAAGATCTGCTTCAGGATTCCACATAGCATAGCCATAGTTTAATCCATCTCTCACAGCGCTTGCACCTAAACCTTGTCCGCTTATCTCAAATGTTGAGAGCGCCCATCTTTGTCCTTTAAGTGGTCCAGTGACATAAATACCACCTCCTTGGATACCATCTCCAGTCAGACCATATCCTGGAACAACTTCTTCTCGGTATCCACGTGAAAATAATCCATAAGAAATACATTTCATCATTCCAGTGTAAGCGGGGATTAAGTTGCCCCAGGGGAGTTGATATGATAAATAGGGATCCCCAGGATTAGACCATGTTCCTAAAGGATAATTCTTTTCAACAGCAAAATAAGCTCCATCGTTCACTTTATCACCATATATTAAAATTTGCGTTAATAACACCCATTGACCACCCTCCATAGCTCCTTTTCCGCAGTTAAATGAAAAATGCTTATATGCACTAGCGCCATCAAAAGATAATGAAAGTATTCCATCTTCTTTAACTATAATCTCTAAAGGTTGATTACTTATAGCATCTACTTTAGCTTTTGGCTGCCAAGCTTCTTCTTTAAATGCGGCATCGATAAAAGATGCAGCTCTATACCTTCCAGGTATCAGTCTTTCTTTTACACGTTCTTGGAAAACTCTTCTACCTTCTTCAATTGCTTCACGAATAAATCGCTTATAGTAATCAATTCCTTCTCTTTGAATAAATTCTAAAACCGCATCTCGAATCATTAGATCACCTGCTAGTCTACATTTCTCATCAAGCTCCCAGTACATGGGAGTTCTAACTGATCTTCTAGCATTTATCATATGATCTTTCCATATCTTGTCATTTGATCCAATTTTTCTGCACGTATAGTATACCCCATCATCAAAACGTTGAACAGCAGCCGTTAGATCATGACCAGGAGTAATTCCTCCAGTATCAATTTGATGGGTTACACCACCAGCCCAACCTATTAGTTCATCCTTCCAAAATATTGGAATTAAAGTTTGAACATCTGTAGTATGAACATTACCACAATCAGGATCATTATTAAGAAATATGTCACCAGGATTAATGCCAGGATCCTCTTCATATTCTTCACGAACCATGAATTTAACTGCTTCACTCATAGTATGAACATGAACTAAAATTCCAGTTGATACAACTAAAGAATCTCCCTCGGGGGTGTATAATGCAAAACATAATTCACCAATCTCCTTTACAATTGGGGAAGCAGCAACGCGTAATGCGGTTTCTCTTGCAGATACAAGTGCTCCTCTTAAAGAAGCATAATTACGTTCAAATCGAAAAGGGTCTTCTTTTTTTAAAGTTAATTCATCAAGGCCATAATACCTTCCTGTTTCTTGAAATAATCTCTCACTTTTTTCTAACATTTCCTTTAATCTTTTTCCATTCCATCCAAGTGATTGTTCCATTTCTATTTCACCTCCATATGAAATATTCTATGCCTATCAAGTTTAACTCGAAAATCAGGAGGAATTACTAATGTTGTGGCAGGAGCTTCTATTACTGCTGGACCATCTAAAATATTTCCTGCTTTCAGTAAACTCATCTCCCAAAGTGAGGCTCCATGCCATCCTCCGTCCCAAAAAATATCTCTATGACCTTTTAATGCAGTTTCTTGTGGGTTTTTATTTTCTTCTTCTTCCAGGGGTAATTGAGGTTTTGGAACAGGCACTATACCCGTAGCTATAGCCTTGGTAATATGATAACCAAGTTCTGGACTTTTAGTGCCTCTTTTAAATATCTTTTCAAACAAATCATCATAGCTTTTAGTAATAATTTTCAAGTCATCGGATTTAATATTGTCTGATGGTGGTTCTACTTCTAAATCATCTAACATTCCAAAATATTGTATCCGGAGAGAGGGTTTAAATCTCATTTCATTCGGATCTCTTCCTTCCTTCTCAAATTCCTTACTAATATTTTTTTTTAATTCTCCCCATGTTGCATTAAGCATCATTGTAACTGCCTCATTTAAACTTCCATCTGGTAGAATAACCAAATCAACAGACTTTTCATGTCTATATGCATGATCAGCACATGCACATCCGAAAGCAGAGAAAGCAGGGGCCCATTCTGGGATTAAAACATCTTGAAATTTCAATTCTTTAGCGTAACCAGCAACATGTAGCGGTCCACCACCACCAAATGAAATTAAAGTATAATTTTCAGGTCTAAATCCAAGTCCTTGGATCATTCCATTAAGATGATTTTTCATATTAATTTCGATTAAGTCTAAAGCACCTCTAGCTGTACTATAAGGATCTGCATTGAATGGTTCTGCTAATTGTTTTTCTATATACTTATACGCACGATCTTTATTTAGTGGAACTTTCCCTCCAAGAAAGTAGTCTGGATTTAAATAACCTAATATCAAACTACAATCTGTCATGGTCACATTTTCAACTCCCGATTCTTCATTACATACTCCAATTAAATAACCTGCGCTTTCAGGGCCAAACTCTAGTCTCCCTGAAACCTCATTATATCTAACATACATACCAGTTCCGGCACCTATAGAATCTAAAGCAATCATAGGTACATTTAGAATAAATCTACCTAAACTAGATTCCCATTTAGTTGGAACATATCTTTCCATTACCAACCCAACATCAAAACTTGTACCCCCAACATCAGAGGAGACTAAATTCTTAATACCATATTCTCTAGCTATAAATTCAGTCCCAATTAATCCACCTATTGGTCCTGATACCATTGTAGGTATAAGTGTTTTATGATATGGTGAAATAGTTCCTCCATAGGAGGTTAATACTCTTAATGGAGCAGGTACTCCACTTTCCTTAAGACGCTCAGCAATATTAATCATTTGAACCCTTGAAGGTTCTGCTGCATATTGTTCTATAATTAAGGCATTAAGTCTTGGTGTTTCGCCTCGAACTGGATTATGTTCACATGATAAAATGATAGGAATTTCTCTTCCTTTTTGTTTCATAACTTTTTTAGCTACTCTAGCAACCATTTTTTCATGACGTGGATTCATATAAGAACATAAAAGACATACGCATATGCTATCGACACCCATATCGATTAACTCCTCAACAGCATTAATAGCATCGTTTTTATAGAGTGGAATTAATTCTTCACCCCAAAAGTTAATTCTTCCTCTGACGCCTTTAATTTGTTTCTTTGGTATAAGTGGTTCAGGGTGTTCATGTTCTCGAGCATGTAAACGTCCACCATAATCAAGCCATATCCAACACTGAAGTGCTCTTCCTAATCTATGCAAATCTTCAAAACCAGCATTAGTAATAACTCCAATATTACTATTTCCTTGGCGTTCAAGTAAGCGATTTAACATAGCTGTCCCTGAGTAGACTAAAGCTTCAACAGAATGTCCAGATTCTTCAATCGTAGTATTCCATTGGTCTAAGGCATCATGAATAGAATTAAGAATTCCTTCAGACTCATTTTCTGGAGTTGTTTGTGCCTTTCCTACTACAAAAACACCTTTATCATCAATTATCAATGAGTCACTCATAGTACCGCCTGTATCAAAAGCCATAGCAATAAGATTTTTTGTTTTTGACATCAAATATCACTATTTGTTAAGATTTTAATTTAATTTTGATTGCAATTATTATTTTTTTTTTAATTATTAAAAGATTTGGACAAAAATCATTTTAAAATGTAAAACTTATAAAAGTAAATTTCTTACTTGTTTTCTAGAATAAAAAAGGAAAATTAAAAATCCCTGGTAAAAAGGAATGAGTGAATTAGAAAAACACTATCAAGTTTTTGAAATTAACGAAGATTTAGAAGATTTTCAAGAATTAGAAATAGATGAAGGACCATTATATAAGATTCTAAAACCTGATTCTATATTTTTGTTCCTAGACCCAAGTAATAAACAAATTTGGATATGGCATGGGCGTCATGCGGGAGTGAGAAAAAAGTTCATGGCGACTCAATCTGCCCCAAAAATTAGAGATACCTATGGAATAGACTATAAAATTACAGCTGTAGATGATGGTAAAGAAGATTTAGCTTTTAAAGTGTTTTTAGATTTAGATTAAATAAATCTCTAGGTAATGTTAAGATTTTATGTAAGAATATTTAGTCTATTTGTAATAAAATAAATATAATAACTTTTTCTAGTGAAATTAACTTACTTTAAACCTTCATTCAATAATAATCATGTATATTATTTTTGTTTAGGTGGGATGAGAGTTCCATCATAACATAATTTTAGAATTATACTGAAATTTTTAAGTATATACTTTTTATTTAGGTTAGGTGGTATTATAAGATGCAAAGCAAGGATATTACTTTTGAATTAACAAAGAAAGCATTAGTTAATTTTGAAAATATAAAAGAATGTATTCAAGGTTTATATGAGATTTTTAAAATTATTCTACCTAATAATAATATTTATTTACAGCTGGGTCACGATAATATTGAAGCATTGTATCAAAATTTCATTGAGCTTATGGTCAATGAACTCGGTACAAAAGAATTTATGAAAAAAATTAAGAGTGCAGAAATAGACCTAGACATACCACTTGAGAACATATTTAAATTATAACAAGTGATTGAAGTTTTACTTTTTGCATTAATCTACTTTAATATCTTACCTGTTTCTAAAAACCATAAATAGAGATCTAATTCCGCCAAATTAAGATTGAGTTTATCGGCTATATTTTTTAAGATATTTTCAATTTTCAAATATTTTATTCTATTGAGTGTTTTTGGTTTGTCAATTAATCCATGTGCAACTAATAAATCAATAATATGAAAGTCTATTATTGCATAATTAGTGAAACCAATATTTCTTAAGAAATGGCTTGCTTCTTTGTAACCGATCCCTTTAATATTCTCTACAATCCATTCTCTTAAATCGTTCTTATTTAATTCAGACTTAATCTTGTTTTTTAATTCATCCTTAGATTTCCTAGCTTCTATAATAAATTTTGATCTAATATTAGGGAATCGATACCCATATTCCTTAAATCTCTCTGTTAATTTTAGTTCAGTTAAAGTATTAAACTTAGCTCCAATTCTTTCATGAATTTCAATACATCTCTCAGCGCCACAATTAGCAGTCATAATACAGAAACATAATTCTCTAAAAATAACATTTCCACCCATGTTTTTAATATTTGAAAATTCACTCATTCTTAAATTAATTATCTCTGAAATTTCAGAACTTTTGAGTGCCTCAATTGAGTCTATTAGATCATTCATAAATATATTAGTATTATAATAGCTTCTTTAAAATAACAACTCTTTATATTGATAAGTGAATATCTTATCTCTTTATC
>JBHLKA010000004.1:0-40139 GCA_048887145.1 Candidatus Hodarchaeota archaeon | reverse complement strand
TAATAAGGATTTAAAAAAGAAAAGATGAGTGCTGCTAACGACGAATTCGAATTAGAATATTATACAAAAATCATCAATTTTTTTAAGAGTCAACCCTCCAACAAGGAATCCGTTGAAATTTGGAAAAACAAATCTTTTATTGAGTTAATGAAAGTGTTAGAAAGAACAAAAAATAAGGAACTCGTTCAAAATGCGATAATCCTAATTATATCTTTATTTGGGCAATTACCTCCAGATTTGTATAACAATAGAGGTATAAATGCAAATTTCATTAGTAAAAAGGACAAAAAATCGTATTTATCCTTACTTAAGTCTGAATTTATGGATGAAATGCCAAACTAATGAAAAAATTTTACCCTTCAAGAGAAGCGATTTATTGGTAAATTAAGTCTGTCTAAGCAATATCTATAAACATAAATTTATTAAAAAATTCTTTCATGTATTTTTTATATTTATCTACTGTTAAATAACAGGGGTTTATTATGTATAAACAATTTAAGATAAAAGATTTCAATCAAGGCAGATTGTTTGGTAAAATTTCTTTATTAAGTTTATTATTACTGGGATTTCTTTTATCAATTAATCCCAACATAAAGAAACATAACAATGACAATTCAAATATTTTTAATGAAATCTTTAAACCTGCAGATAGTAATTCAAATTTAATTGAAGGGAAATTAAATCCTTTAAATGTCACAGATTTCGGGAATTTATATAATACCAGTCAATGCGTTTCATTAACCAGCCAAGAAGAACTCAATTTAAATTATTATCTAGATGATAGTCATGGTTGGAAGGTATCACAAATTGATGCAAGTGTGAGCAATATTCAAGATAAAAGGGATTGGGTGGCTGAAAAAAATTATTACGAGCTTGACACACCATATAGAAAATATCAATCATTCCAAAATAAAGATCCCCCGGGAGCTCCACCACATAATTATAGTTCTGATTTAGATCATGATCCAACAAATCCAGCAAATATTGATAAAACTATAAATGAACCTGGAGCCAGTGCAATTCGTCTACATTTCTCAAGAATTGAATTTGAAACTGATTGGGATATTTTATGTATCTATGATGAAAGTAATAATCTCCAATTTACATTTACTGGTAGCGCTACTGATTATTACACACCTTGGATTACATCAGATACATTAAAAATTACTATAAATTCAGACGGTTTTATCGAATGGTACGGATATAATATCACTTTTTATGAATTTTACAATGAAACTACTAATTATTATGATTATAATAATTCATGGGGTTATAATAACGGAACGAATACTAGAAATTTTGGTCCAGGAGAGATTGCTAATAATACAGCTATGTATGTAACCCTACTAGGAGAACCATATAGAGATGCGGGTTATCCTATGAGTGCTACTTACTATGAAGATGATTTTTCTGAAATATATCAAAATTTAACGATACCTAGAGGAAGTGTTATTGATGGTTACATAAGTTTCGATTACTATGCGGAATCTGCTATGGACTCTAATGAGAATTTTCTATATTGTGAAATAAACAACAAGAAAATATACTCAAAAGGATTAGGGGATATAGTAGAGGCTGGAAGGCAAACATGGCATCATTCAGGAAAGATATATTTAGATTTATGGATTAATACTTCAAATATTTTTGAAAACATCCAGAATAATCAAAATTTTAATATCTCTATAGGGATAATGAGTGGAGCTTCAGTTACATATTCCGGATTTGATGATAGATTTCAACAAATTTTCTGGTTTGACAATGTTTCATTAGTACTTACTACTTTAGCAAACTCCAGTCAAAATGGGATTAATCTAAAATTAAATAGCCAAAGTTTAACTGAAGGAAATGAATGGGGAATGGCTAATACTATATTTAGTGGAAATTGGGAAACAAATCCTGTAATTCTCACAGTAAATACAACATCACCTAGTTTAACGTTTGATTTAGATACCATTTTATATGGATATCATAAAGTAACTTCAAAAATTAATCAACAAAATGAGGATGGGATTTCATATACAATCTTAAATAATGGGACGATATTTTGTGACTTTTATCATAATTTCTATATGCCATCGTTCTATTCCGATTTTGAGTTTATAGTCGATAAGCCTTTGAATTGGAAAATTACTTCCATTCTAGATCCAACTTTCTTACTGACGTCATTTGAAGGAGGTAACTATGGAGACAATTATGCTAAGGTAAATAAATCACATGCCAAATTTCCTGGTTGGTGGAGAGTTAGAGCAATTTTACCAAATTATATTCTGGATCAAAATACATACGTTTCTAAAAATGGACAAAGGGATATTATGGAATTTAATACTGGAGATTTTGGTAAGATAAAAACACAGATAAACTATTCTGATGATATACCGGCAGGATTGGATCAAACCATTGCAAATCTAAGTATATATGATCCACAAGGAAATATTTGGTATGAAGAAACAAAAGTGCCGGAATCTAATGGAACTGTAATATTTTCACAATTTGGTTTTTCATCATTAAACACAACAGGTGGTATTTATAATTTTACACTATTTTGGAGTAATAGAACTTCATTAGGTGGATTAAAATCTTATTTTACAGTTATCCATGAGAGTTATATTACAATTCTTAAACCAGATGATGCTAAAGAAGATTTAGTAACAGGAGGATCGGTTGGCGATATAATCCCACTACGAATTTTTGTTAGGGATTTTGAAAATAATAACACCTTATCTGATGCAATTGTATCATTTAACTGGAGTTCGGGAACTAGATATATGACTCAAGCTGCCTTGGGAATTTATGAGGCTGTTCTCGACACGGGAGATTTAGGAACTCTTGGGTTATATACTATTGTTATTAAAATGAATAAAACAGGGTATAAGTATAGCAATATAACATTAAAAATTAATTTAGGGGAAGAAACTATCTTACAAAGATTAGAATCGGAATCTCACATTGTACTCAATGCAAATAGCACGATTAGATTTTATTATTATGCAGATTTTGATGAAGAAGGAATTCCTGGAGCTTATGTAACTGTTAATATCTCAAATCCAAGTTATTACAATGTTCACGATCTTTTAGATGGTTATTATGAAATTGAATTTAGTACAGTTTTTATTGATACACCGGGAACATATATATTGGAATTTGAATTTTCTGCTCCAGGATATGAAGAACAAAGAGAACTATATCAATTTAATATAATTTACCCTCCTTCAGATAACAATGGACCAAATATTTTGCTTTTAATAATTCTATTTACTGCAACAGTGATTATTGGAGTACTAGGAGCTTTAAGTCTTAGATCATATGTTATTCTACCAAGAAAAAGAAAAAAAGAATCTAGATTGCTAGCAAGAACTCAAAGATTTAAAGATCTTTCCAATATTCAAGCTATTGTTATAATTAATAGAATGAGTGGAATCCCACTTTTTTCACAGAGTTATTCAATTCTAGAGAAACATAAAAAGGAATTATTTTCTGGTTTTATTCAAGCAATAACAACAATTGGAGAAGAAATTGTAGGAAAGAATTTAAATCATGAAGAAAGAGAATCTGAATCCAAAATACAACCGAAAGAAAGAATTTTAGAATTAGATTTTAAATATTTCTACTGCCTAGTATTCGATAAGGAAGATATTCGAATCGTTTTTGTTCTTAAAGAAAAAGCGTCACAGAGATTAAAAGAACAAATAATGCATCTTTCCCTGGGATTAACTTTACAATTAAGTGAACATATTGAAAACTGGGATGGTTCTTTAGATCAATTTGAAGATTTAGTACCACCAATTATCAATGATTATATTGAATTATATTATAAGGAGCCATTCATAATTAATACACCAATATCAATAGCAAAAATAAGAAAAGAAAGCGAGCTAAGCACCATGGAAACTAGAATTCTCAATGTGATCCATTCGATAGCTAAAAACAAAAGTGAATTTCAGTTAGATTTCATTATTGAATCTGTTCATGAACATAATAAAGATAAAATCATTGATGCCTTAGAATCTTTAATTCAAAAGAAAGTTATTATTCCCAAGACCAATTAAATTAATTATTTATTTTTTATTTTTATTTTTTGAACATGGATTTATCGCATGATTTTAGATTTGAATGCATTAAATGTGGTAATTGTTGTACAGATAGTAATACAATAGTAAATATTACTAGTAAAGATATATTAAGGATTAAAAATGGGTTATCTTTAACTCTTGATGAGTTAATTTACGTATTGGCATTTTATGTATTTGAAACAGAACTGAGTGAAAAAGACCGTGAAAAAATGGTAATATCTCCTATAAAAACCCAAAAAGGTTTAGCTTTTGTAGGTTTATTTAAGAAAAAGACTGGTGAATGTTATTTTTATGATGCTAAAAATAAAATATGTAAAATATATAATCTACGTCCAACATTTTGCAGAACTTTTCCCTTTTCCTTTAAAAGAATAAATAAAAAAGAGCTTAAAAATCAATATCAAATAGATATTTTTTACAGTAATAAAGGAATTGAATATTGTCCTGGATTAGGTGGAGATTCTCCTCTTATTAATATTGATAAGTATTTAAAATTAGGAAATCATGCCTTAAAAGAGATAGAGTTGAATGAAGAAATAATTAAAGGTTATAACACATTAGTCAATGAAAACATAATAAAACCTTCAGTGAAAAATTTCTTAAATTTTATTTTAAATAATTATTCAGCTAAGTAATCTGAAAATTGTAAAAAAGTTAATAAAGTCCAGAAAAGCATACGAAGTTCTACTTTAAAAGCAAGTTTATTATTCATCCAATTAAAATCTTCTTTAAAATCTATTTCTTCAAAAAAATTAGAATAACTGATTATATTATTAAGTAAGATCTTAATAGTTTCATATTCATCAGTTTTTAATTCTAATAAATCGTATATCAATAGAGCCCTAGCGGTATCTGTTAAATTATTATTAACAAGCCCCATTGGAGAAATCAACTTTTTAATTTCAGTATTATAAAGATTTTTAAATATATTTAAGTTTATATCTTTATCAATCGTTTTCAAAAGCCCAATATGGTATAACATATCCGCAGGAAAATTTTTATCTTTTGACTTAATTAGGTCTAATTCTATTAATGGCTTAATTAAATTATTTTTATCTATAATTATTCCCCCGCTTCTTTCTAAAATTTTTAAAGATAATAAAGTAAAAAAGTTTAAAGATATTTTTTCTGGTAAGAAATTCTTTATTTCGTTTTCTAAAAACATTTCAATATCTAAGGGATCTATTACTTCAGTTTGATTTATTAGGCCCAATTCTGACAAAATGGAAAGACCAAAAAAGTTACTTATTGGATTTGGTTTATGATACTTTCCAGTACTAAATACTTTTCCACTACCAAAATTATGTAAAATTTTTAATATTTCCTCTTGAGAAAAGGGTATTTGTTTTCCTAATATTTTAAATATGCTTAGAAAATAAAAGAGATTTTCTAAATCGAGAAAAGAGTAAAATTTTTCTGCAGTGTTGATTAGATCATTAACGTTAATATTTAAATTATCAATTAATTCTTGATTTAATCGAGGAAAATTTCCAAAGTAATCAAGGAAACTAGTAAAAAGTTGAATAACTTTACTTTTATCGTCAATTTGAAAGTCATTATTTGTTATCATATCTGATATCTGTGCTTTACCAAGAACTTCAATATTTTCTCTTTTTGCTTGTTCTAATTGTTTTAATATGTCCTCACTCGAAACTCCTTGAATTTTTCGATTTAATTCCTCTAAATTTTCTTGATTAATTGAAAAATTAGTTGCATCATAAAAACTGTTAAGATTTTCAATGATTTTTTTTAGGTATTCTTTTTCTGCTAAATAATTTTCGTTTTGTCTTTTTATTTTATTTACTTTCTTTAGAAAATTTTTTGGTAATAAATCAAACAAATCTAAATTTTTTATTTTTTTATCATCAAGCCCAACTAGATATTCAAGAATGCTTTTAAAGATGTATTGATTAATATATGGCTTTAAACTTAATTCAAAGAAACTATTATAATCTGAATATATTTCTTTTTGAATTTTGAACATTCCATTAAAAATTTCAACCTCAGTATTTAATTCTTGAAACGGAATTCCAATTGTTTTTAAGGCTGAATTGGTAGCAGAAATTAGAGCATAAATGCCTTGCTCAACTACATTATCAGGTAAATCAAACAATTCTTTACTGATATCGATGTTCTTATATGAATATAAGTCTTTTATGTAAGAGTAACACTTATTATAATGATCTATTATCTCTGGTTTAAGCGTATTTGTTAATTCTATTAATATTTTACTTATATTTTCCATTTTTTTAATTAAAATAAAATCTAATGTCTGCTAATCAATTAAAATTTTATAGACTTTATTTATTTTCTTAATCATAAAATATGTAAAATGTTTAATAATATCTTTTAAGATGGCTCTAAAAAATTCTACATATAATTTAATTGCAAAAGATTATCATTTGAAGAGAAAAAAGCCTTGGAAAGATCTTGAGAATTTCATTTTATTTCTAAAAAACAAACATTATAAATTTTTTGGAAATACTATTGATTTGGGGTGCGCTAATGGAAGACATTTCAAAATTCTATCTACCTTTTCAGTAAAATTAGTCGGAATCGATAATTCTAATGAATTTTTAAAGATAGCTAATTCTCAGTTAAAGAATTTAGAATTAAATTTTAATGTATCAAAAATTACCCCCCAATTAATTTTAAGTGATATTTGTTATTTACCAATAAGGGAAAAATCATTTCAAAATATTTTTTCAATAGCAACTATCCACCATGTTCACACCAAGTCAGAACGAAATAAAATATTCTCTCAAATTTATAATATTTTAATGCCAGGTGGTTATTGTTGTATTACATTATGGAGAAAATTCCAAAAAAAATATCGATTTTATTTCATTGGAGATTTAATTAAAAGGATTTTTTCCTATAAATATAGAACTAAACAAAAGGAAAAAGGATTAAATTATTTCGGTGATAAACTTGTTTCTTGGAAAATATCAAAAAATAACAAAATTTATTATAGATTTTATCATTTTTTCTCTAAAAATGAAGTTAAAAAGATTTTAAAACGATTTAAAATCAGAGAGTTTAAGAAACTTGGAGGCCCAAATAAGAAAGACAACTTTTTTATTTTAGCTCAAAAAAAAAATAAATTAATATGAATAATTAATGGCATAAAATATTATTATAACATTTAAGAATGAATGGTTTAAAGTTTTCATATAATTTGTCAACAATAGTAGTATGAATATTAATCAGCCGTTCAGAATTATCACAATAAAATATACCATGAATGCTTTTTTCATTATAATATCTTTTTCTAATCATTTTGGAGCGCCGTCCATACCAAAAAGTAAAATCATGACTCATTACATATGTATTCTCTTTTGACATAATAACTAATCCAATCGCATTATATACATCAATAGATTTTTGAATTTCTTTTGCATAATACAAACTTGCGCGATCTTTTTTTTCCCAAAAAATCTCCATTTTGGCATCAGCACCCCAAATTTCATCATAGTCATTTTGAGAATGAAGTACGATAATTCCTTCATTGTAATCCCCTTCAAACTTAATTTCTCTGAACCAAATGGGCATCTTATTTATAGTCAATTTACATTCAGGTTTATCATAAACATAATAATTGTATTCCACGCTTAACACTAAGTTTTATATAATCAACAAAAAACTTACTTTTTTAATATATTAAAACTTTAAAAATCTTTATAAAAATGAAAATTAAGATTAAATAAGTTATTTAAAATAAGTTGTTCAAATTATTTTAAGAGTTTGACGGCTTTATTGTTTAATTAATTCTTTTCCTTCTTCAATCCACTTTAATATTCTCTCTTCTGAGGCTCCCTTAATCAATGCTGCAAGTTCTTTAGGATCTTCTTTTGTTAAATCCTCAACGGTATGAACCCCCAATTCGTGAAATTTTGTCTCTGTTGCTGGTCCTAGCCCACTTAATGAAGTTAATGGCATACCTTTTAGTTCAATCTTTTCTTTTTTCACTTTTTTAGGTTCAATTTTTACTTTTTCTTTCTTAATGGGCTTTGGTTTCTTTTTAGGCGTCGGTTTTTTAACAGCTACTTCTTTTTTAATTGGTTTTTTAATTACTTTTTCTTTTTTCGGTTTAAAGGGTTTACGCTTCTTTTCTTTATAAACATAAGGTTTCTTTTTCTTACTTTTTTTTTTTTCAATTTTTAACTTTTTTAACTTTTCTACATTATCCTTATGAGTAGATCTCCTGAAATAATCAACCGGAATATTTAATTCATGTAGCTTTTGTATTGTTTTTCTAGCCTCTTTAATTTCAGTTAATGAAAATCCTGTTCCTTTCCTTATATGATGTTCTCTAGATGGTGATTTAGTTGTTGGGTAAAATTTTTCGTTAGTTTCCGTTTCCATAATTCAAACACTTAATTTAGCTGTAATAATTGTATTTAGGATAAATATTGAAAGTTTTTATTCTTTTCTATTTAACGTAGAAAATATACTATTTATGATGAATTATATAAAATAGTTGAAGTAAATCCTATATTTTAATAATGTCTAATTCTTCTAATTTTTTCAAGACTTCATTAATTTCAGTTCTTGTTTTATTAAAAAATCTAGCAATCTTCAGTGGTGAACTATCCCCAGTGCATTTTAGAGCTATTTTGAAGTCAAATTCATTAATCATCCCCATAGATAGAATTTTTTCCAAAACACTTTTAACAATTAATAAGTTTGGGAAACTTTCTGCAATTTTTCCTCCATGAGTTAAATTCTCAATGTCCGTCTTAATAGTTTGAAATCTACTTTTCTCGGTTGTGGTTCGAAATGTTTTAATATCTGATTGATGTTTCTTCCAAAATCTATTCGCGATTTTATGAATAACTTCTGTTAATTTATCCGTGTTATCATCAGCATCAGAAATGGAACAAAAAAGGATTCTAGAGGGTGGATGATAATAGATTACTATTGTAGAATCTTCAGATTCTAGTACTCTAATCATTTCATCACTTTTCTTCCCTTTAGCCATAGCTTCTTGAATATTATCAATAATTTGATTTAGCTCTTTGAAAAATCCAGGTATTACATCGTTTCCAATTTTTCCTTTCTGAAATTCCTTAAAAGTTGTTTCTAATATGGAAATCCCATTATCTCCATCGATTAGATAGATTTTATATATCAAGATCTATAGAATATGATTTATTTTTATTACCAAAATAATAAAATTATTTTCTTAAGAATCTTTACTTTCCTTTTTTGTATAAATCAAAAATAAAAAGTGAGAGGTATATAACCTAAATTTTAGATATATGTTTGGATTATCTCTTTTACATTTCTAGTAAATTTTGGCAATTGCTTTTCTATCTTTTCGATTCCTTCAAATTTCTCCATAAAAAGAAGTAAATATAAATTATGTTTATCTATATCAATTTTTTTAAAAATTATCTTTCTCTCTTCATCAGTTATTCCTGACGAAACAATAAAGTCTTGTTTTAACAATTTAAATTCTTTAAATGTTTTATAGAGAGTTTGGAAGTGAGGTGCGGATATTTCAAAAACCTTTTCAGATATTTCTGATTTTTCGTTTGAATAATTTGATAAAATAATTCCGTTTTCATTTAATAATAATAATGCATCTGATTTTGTTCTATTTGCTAAAGATTTTAATTGATTTTCAAATAATTCACGATTGGGGCTAAGCTGTGAAAGTCCATAAGAATATGCTGAAATTAAAGACCAGTGATCAAAAATAGAAGTATGGAATATTTTAAAAAAGAAATCTCTTGAATACTTTACTATTTCTTCTTCAATAATATTTATATTCTTCCTCATCTCTTTTGACTTTTTTAAGTCTGGATCAAATTTGTTTATACATACTACTAATGGTGGAAATTCATCTAATTCTCTTAAAGAGTTCAAGATTTTTTTGAATAATTCAATAGCTTCTTTAATTCTTTTTGCGTCTTGTATGTCAATAAAATAAAACAATAAATCTACATTGTACAAATAAATTTTACCCTGTTCAAGAAATTTTTCGCGATATTTTTGCTGTCCACCTAAGTCCCAGATCGATATTTGAGAGCTTTGTTCTTCAAATATCTTTTCTTCAGTTCTATTAACGCCTTTAGTAGGTAAAACTTTTATAATTTCAGAATACCGTTTTTTCACGCCATATAAAAAGCTAGTTTTACCAGCTCTATCCAGTCCAACAAAAAGAATTTTTAACTGTCGTTTCAATGATAACGGATCTTTTAACTCACTGGTAAATCTAAATAATGCTTGCCTTAAATCTTCCATGATTTGTATATTCTCATCGAAACTTTTTGAAGTTTGAACTCTCGAAGCAGCTTTATCTATGATAATTCTAAGATATTTCATATTTTCGTAAAAAAAAACCTTGTTATCTTCATCAACTAAAACTGTAATAGTTGCTGCCAATGCATTTCCGCGTGCTTTTGGATCAGATATTAAAAAAAAGTAGGTTAATCCATTCATTTTTAAGTCAGGAAAAGGTAATATCCCAAAATAATTAACTCCATCAATATCAGTTCCGTCTTGGTATACTGCATCCCCCATTAATAGACTTATTGTTTTCATTGCAATCAATAAACGAGCAGATTCCTCTATATCTTCGGGCCAGTAAATTTTAGGTGTAGGTCCATCTTCATCAAATAAACTTAAAATTACTGATTTTATGATCTGTTTTTCTATACCACTCATAATTTAATGGGGATTGTTAGATTTTAATTAATGAAAAAGAGAGTGTGAAATATTTGTAATAATTTTCTCTTAAGAAACTCCGTTATATTTTATTTTTTTATTCAAATGTTTATAATATGTTAATATATCAAAAATAGTCCTATTATTTAATTTTTTATTTTAACTCTAAAATAAAAGTAAGAAGTAAAACTATAAGGATTTAAGGAATAAATTTAAGTAGCCCAATTTGAGTTTTTTCAATTGTATATTTTAGAAAATTTTGGAAAGCTTGAGCATCTTGAAATTTGCTCTTATTTTTACTAAGAGAAATTTGTTCAATAACTCCATTTTGAATTATATATTGAAATATCCCTTGCTTAGCTATTTTTTCTTTTAAACTTAAGTTAGAATTCCTATTAAAGTGAGTAGAATTACTATAATATAAATTTTCACCACTTTTATAACGCATTTTAATTTTGGGATGATTTTTCATAGGGAAATGTTTATAGTCTAATCTAGCGAATCTAAACATAAGCTTATTTGAAGTATTCTCAATTAGAGAGTATTTTCTATTAAATTGATTGGATTTCTCAATGCAAAACTTATTAAGCTCTAGTAATATTTTTTTGCCAAGGGAAAAAGCATCATCATTCTCATGAAGTTCATAATTAGTTAAAAACTGAATTGCTTCATTTAATCCAATAAATCCTAAACATAATTCTTGTTTATTCAAATCATATAAAGGATTCCCGTTAATTGTTCCACTACTGATTGGCAAATAATTTGTTTTCAATCGTTTTTGAATTATATCATATTTTTTATTCAAAATTTCTATAGATAAATTTGTATAACTCTTTAATGTTTCTAAGAAAATTTCTTCATCTTTGCTTAAATAAGCATACCTAGGAAGATTTAATGATATTTTTTGAAGAATTCCATGATTAAAATATAAATCTGAGATGTTTCTAATAATTGTATCTTTAATCCATTTGCTTGATAAATTTATGAGATAAGGGTTGTAAGTTTGATTAATTTCCTCAAAAAGTTTCAAATAAGAATCTTTAACTTGATATAAGTAATTTAAATCAAAATATACTAAATGATCCGGTAAAAGAAATGGATTTTTGTTATAATCTCCCCCAATATAAATATCAATAATAGCGTTAAATATTTTTAAACACTCTTCCTCATAATCTCCATAAACACCCTTTTTGTTTCCTTGTGAATCAATATAATCAAGATTCATTAAATCTTCAATAATCGTTGGAAAACAAGCAATAGAAGATTTTAAAAGGCTCTTACCAGAAATCAATGAAAAATGGTTAATCGCATTAATGAATCTTCTTAAATCGTTTTTAATTTCTTGATATGATAAATTAACAGCATAAGGAGCTAAAAAAATTGTAAAAAAATCATAGCCTTGATTTCCAGAGAATTCAGATTGAATGATTCCCAACCAATTAGCAAGTTGAATACAAGCATCTGTTAAGCTTTTTGGAGGGTGTGTTCTACTAGAAATATTCCAATTCTTCAATGGTGGAAGGCCAAGATGTAGAATTAATCTTGGATCCCATACTTGGCTATAAGGCCTTAAATCAAAATAATTTAGTTGGTGGATGTAAATATCTCCATATAAATGGGAATGTGATTCCTCATCATTTAAAATTCTTAGCAATGCATATTCTTCAGCTAATTGATTCGCTGCCTTATGATGTATTTTTTCTGGATTCAATATTTTTTGCTTCTCCTTACCAAAACCTTTCTCAAGTAATTCTTCATAATCCATTAATGGCATACCAATTCTGGTGTACAATTTGCGTTCTTCTTCAAAATGCTGTTCTGACAAAATAGAGCATACTATTTCTCTAATATGGGGTCCAGAAAGAAATTTAATGCCTGAAGATATAATCCTCCGAACTACTAATTCAGTTATCTTTCCTGCGACTTCTTTCTCTAATCCTGTTTCTTTTATTAAACTCTGTTCAATTTTAACAGGTTCAAAATCAACAACATCTCCTTCAGTTCTAAATACTTTTGGCATTAATTGTTTTATGTAAGATTTATTATCTTGCGGCATTCTTAATTCCAAATTATTCAAAATATTAATAAATTAAATTTACGATGCTAACTCTATGAATTCATTATAATATAATTAAATTATGATATAAAAATATCTACTTAAATCTAAAATCATTTATTCTTAAAGCCCCCTTGGTTTATTTTTAGCTAAAAATATTTTATTAATATGCCTTACCAACTTCCAGAGTTGTCTATAAAACAACTTTTCAATGAAATTTACCATATTTTAATAGATTCACCTAAGGATACGATTGAGATCTGGTGTGAAATGTATGATATTAGATTTCTAAAAGAATTTCATGAATTGAAATTAAATGAGTTTGTGAATAATTTTGAATTTATTTCAATTAAAAAAGGTCCCTATAATAACTACTATGCAATTAATAAAATCCTATTTATTATTGAAGCAATTAATATTTTGAAATTAGATATTAAGTACTTATCTGATTTAATAGATTATAATGGTTTTGAATATTTAATCCAAGAAATTCTCACAAAAAATGGATATAAAACAATAAAGAACTATCGGTTTTCAGATAAGTCATATTTCAGGAAAAAAACTAATCAAACTAAATATGAAATTGATGTTATAGGATTGGAACAAAATTATCTTCTACTCATCGATGCAAAACAATGGAAAAAGAGAGATATTTACGGTATAATTAATAAAGCAGCGAATTTACAATATCAAAGAGCATTAGTTCTTCAAAAAAATCCTGAAATTTTATCAAAACTCGTACAATCCCTAATAGGCCAGAGAAGTAATTCTAAAATAAAAATGCCAATTATTATTATTCCTCTAATGGTTACCCTCGAAGAAAATTGGATTAAAATTAGTGAAAATTTTGTGCCTTTAGTTTCGATTTATCGATTTAATTGTTTTCTTCAGGAATTAAGAAAGAATCTGTCGTATTTTAGAACTCTTAAAATTAGTAAAATAACACTTCAACGGCAAATATTTTAGGGTTAATTATTTTGATAAACCTAAATATTCCTTGACTTGTTTTTTAACTATATTTGCAGCAAAATGTATTATTCCGCTTTTAACTCGTGGATGTGAAAGAATAATTAAAATCATATCACGCCCTTGAGTTGTTTCAATGTCAATGGGTGCTAGATCCAGAACTCCATTAGTACCTCGCAATGAGATATTTAGTAGTTTTCCAGCACTTAAACTTTCAATTATATCCATTCCGATGAGAGATAAACTTTGACCGATTGTAGCAAATAAAGAATCAGACATACGAGAAGATATAGCTGAGGCGAGAAGAGTACCATCCTTTTTGATAATTGCTGAAGCTTCGATGTGGAGGTCAAGTTTTAATAAATCTTTCAAAATTTCATTCATACTTGATGGAGAAATAACTTTTTCTTTTTCTTTCTTTTTTTCCTTAGGTTTTTCTGAGGGTAATTCTTCTACTGTTATTTTTTTAGAAAGAAATTTAAGAACTTTTGTCATATCTTCTTCCAATTGCTTTTGCTTTAATAAAGTAGATTCTTGATCTTCTAAAGTTTGTTTAGAGATTTTTTTAGTTGCCTTAACAGGAGGAGTCCCAAATACTACTTTAGAAGATATAATTGACCCTCTGAATGGTTTAGGAGTTATTTCTTTTAATATTTCCTTTTCTTCCTCGGCAATTACATTTCCGTCCTCAATTGAATGAGTGAAATCGTTATATTCAGATGATTCATTTTCTTTTAAATGCAATTCATCAAAATCTTTTGGTATTTCTTGTAGCTCTAATGATGGAGGTTTTTCAACTATTTTTTCTTGAATTGACTTTTCTTTTGATTTAGTTTTCTTTTTGGTAGTTCCAATTTTCATACGTGGTGATTTATTAGAGACAGGGAGAAGAGCTCCGCATGTTCTGCAAATACGTTCTTCTGATGAATTTGTTGTTCCACAATTAGAGCATATTATCATTTTTTTTAAATTTAAAACTTAAAGTAATTTTTGTATTATAATAATGAAAATCAAATTTTATTAATGTTTTTTTATTAAAGAAATTCTGAATTTATCTAAGAATGAATCAACATACTAATAAATTAAAATTTTAATTTATCGTATTAACTTGGATCTAAATTTTAAGAAAAAGAAGGTAAATAATTATGAATAAAAGTTTTATTAATTATTTTAACCTATTTATAGAGGATTTCACTTAGTAAATTTGAAAAACAGTCAAAATCTTCTTTTAGTACGTTTGGATCTTGCTTAAGCATAATTAAATAATAAGGAGTACTTCCTTCCCCTAAAGATAATTGTTTAAAAATAAAATTTTTGCCAAATCTTTGTACTACCATTTTACTTTCATCATATTCTTTCCCAGGTAAAACTTGCGTAAATTGAATATTGTCATTCAATGCTAAGAAAAAAGGAGCGGATGCCGATAAGAGATTTCGAGCCTCATCACTCTTATAATATGCTCCTAATATAAGTGAATTATCATCAAGAATTACAACTCCATCAGAGTTAACTTTTTCAGCAAATTGATCTATTGTTTTCTCTATTAAATCAGATTTTGGA
Source organism: Candidatus Hodarchaeota archaeon (assembly GCA_048887145.1). GTDB lineage: Archaea > Asgardarchaeota > Lokiarchaeia > Sigyniarchaeales > SOKP01 > SOKP01. The sequence goes on along the minus strand of JBHLKA010000004.1, from coordinate 24,815 downwards.
TATAAATTCAATAAAATCTCAGACATAGCTTTAATTATTGATGGTAAATCATAAATAGATGTATTATAAAAGTATATCTCCCTATAATCAACTGCGTATTTGATTCTTTCTTTTATCTCAATCTCTAAAGTTTTTAGCTCATTTAAAGCATTACGTCTTAGTGCTGGGTCATACTTATGCAGGAACACGTAGATAGGAGGTGAGATTTCAAGTTTCTTGAACTGTTCAACAACATCTTTAAAATAACTTATTGCCTCTGGAATTCTAGCCTTATTTTGTATATCTATTACATATATAGCAATCTCAGTGCCAGCAAAATATTTTCCTGGGTTTTTTAAATAAGCAATTCGATAAGAAACTTGACCTCCCAAATCCCATTCTGCAATATCTCTCCCTAAAAATTCAAAAATTCTTCTTTGTGCACCACGAGTTGGCTTAAGCAAAGCTATTTTAGAAAATTCACGTTGTAATCCCAAAATGATGGTGGTTTTACCCGCTGCGTCAAGTCCCGTGAATAAAATCTTAGAAGGTTCAGCAGGTTTTTCATCTTTTTTCTTTGATAAATATTGGATTGACATAAATATTCACCTTTCTAAGGTTTTGATAATTAAAACAAAATATAAATATATTCTTTTATAAAAAATAGATTATCTTATTGTATAAAATTCTTTCGTAAAAAATTTTTAAAATCTTGATAATCTTTCTGTATACTTAAAATAGCAGTTTTAAAATCAATTTTAAATGCAAGATAATTTATATAATACTAAAATCCGATTCCAAAGAAGTTTGTTATTTCAAAATATACTTCAGTTTTACCCCCATCTTCTAGTATTATTTCTAAAAAATCATATATTTTTCCGCTTTCTTCAATCAAACTCTGTTTTATGAGTTTATAATTGCCAAATTTTTTCTTTAATATAATATATTCTTGGTCAATACCTTCGAAGTGTGAACAATCAGAAATGATTATAGCATCATCCAAAGAATTTCCGTCTCCTCCAGTAATTTTTACCATAATATTCTCAAGATTTATTTTTATTTACAAAATATAATTAAAATTTATCATTAATACTACTACTTACTTTACCATATAAATTAAGCAATTCATCTATTTTTTTAATTGCCTCTTGAGGAGTTTCAACACCATGTATCTTATCAGGTCTTCTATCATCAATTTTTTGATTTGACATTTTAGATGACCAACCTGATATATTAGATAAAGCAATTATTGGTTTTTGATATATCCATGCAAAACAAAGCTCAGATAAAGTGCCTGCTTTTCCACCAATCGCAATACAAATATCCCCTGTTAAAACCACTACAATATTTCTAGCTTGAGAAAAAGGGACAGGAATCACGATATCAACATATTTATTTGCAGCAGACTTCTCAATAAAGGGAATAATTCCTATTGTTAATCCGTTTTCTTCTTTAACACCTTTACATATTGCCTCCATTACACCAGATAAGCCTCCACAAGCAACGGCATATTTATTCTGTGCTAATAATCTACCCAACTCAAAAGTTAGCTTTTCTGTTTTATTATCAATTTCACTTGCGCCTATTATTGAAACAATACCTTTAATATTTTCTCTATAGTCAAAATTCATGATTTCTAATCCTCAATCCTTTAATAGCTTATAACTTGTAATGATTCTTTACCATTATTAATTATTAATTGGTTTCCTTTTATGATTTTCCCAATAATATTGGAATATAATCCAAATTTTGAAAAAATATCTAAAATTTTCACTGAATTATGATTTGATGCGGTTAAAATATATGAAGTTGTCAAATACATTTGTATGTATTTAATTAAAGTATAATTTTGTTTAATCAAAGTTACAGGAATATGAATACTATTGATATTCACATTTGCGCCTACATTTGAATATTTTATTAATTGTAATATTGTTCCAAAAATTCCACCATTAGAGATGTCTTTCGATGAATTAGCCAAATGTTTTTCAGCGATAAGCGTCATTGACTCTCGCTTTTTTAATACCATAGTAGAGTTTTTAAATGTAACTGTATCCCAATAGTATTCACTAGCGTTTCCTACTTTTCCATCAAAATCAACTGCTAAAATGATATCATCGTTTATTTTAGCGTTTAATGCAGATATATAGTTTTCTCTTTCAATTTCACCAATTAGAGTGGAACTAAGCTCATAATGATTACTATTTGGCTTAGTATGACCTCGAATTATTGGTAACTGAAATTTGTGCGATCCCTCACATATTCCCTCAATAATTCTCTTTCCTATGTTAGAATCTTTATAAGAAAGAATTATACTTACAGCAATGGGTTTTCCTCCACAGCAATAAATATCATCAACCCCTACTAAAATCGAGCTGAAACCTGCTCCAAATGGAAAGTTTTCCACAAATTCTGTTTTAATTCGGTCGGTAGTTACTAAAATATAACTATTATTGTTTTTTAATGCAGCTGAATCCTCTCCAATGTCAGAAAAAACACGTTCACTTTTAAAAGAATTCTGATTAATAAATTGGACTATTGGATTAATATCTTTTTTTTCAAGTATGTTTTTATTATTTCTAATACTATTTGCAATTCTACTTAGCATATACAAATCTAATATATAAATAATTAATTATCCTAAAAAATAATATAAGTGTTTTAATTCTAATTAAATCAAAAGCTTTAGGTAATGGAAGAACTACTTAAATCATCAATAGTTAGAGGAATTCTATTCAGTGCCTATGAAAAATTAGGTCCTCAGCCAATATATATGTTCCCAAGACCCAGTGAGGAAAATGAATCTGAAGCAAAAGATTCTACACGTGAGGTATTTCTTAATTTAGATTTAAGAGATTATACTCAAATTTCAATAAAGAATTTGAGTCTTTTAATCGGTGATAGTTCTATATTTAATAGAGTGGATGTTAAAAAATTTCAGTATTTTGGTATAATCCCATTTCCAGATTTTAATTTAACTTCACTAACATTTTTTCATTTTATAGATGTAAAATTTAGCCAAGAACCTTTAGCGACATCATTCTCTCTATTTGTAGATGAAAATAAGAGGAGCTTTTTATACAATAACATTAATAGACTAAAAAACATTACTTTAGATTTATTTCAAGTTTTTGATAATGAAATTGTTGAAAATTTCAAATCCCAAAATGAAATTGAGCATTACTTTAAAAGCTTCTTAGAGAAAGTTCTTAAGATTGAGGAAACTCCTACAACTCCTATTACAACCCAGAGGAAAATGAAAATTATCTTTGCAGGTTTAGATGACTCAGGTAAAACCTCATATTTATTATCCGTGGATAGAAAATTTTCTAAATTAATGGGATTAAAACCTACATTTGGAGCCGAAGTGAGCTCTATTGAAACACTTGGTACAACAATTTTTTTATGGGACTTAGGAGGTCAATTGAGTCTTAGGGAAAAATACCTTAATAGAGCTCAAATTTATTTATATGAAGCAGATTTAATATTTTACTTCATTGATATTAGAAATAGAAACAGATTTGAAGAGAGTTTTGAATATCTTCAAAATATAACTAAGGTATTAAAAAATTTTAAGCAAAACACTCCAATTATATATATTTTATCGAAGGGAGACCCTGATATTATTGAATCTAAAGAACTAAATGATAATTTAAAAATAATTAAGGAAAAATTAATTAGTATAGATAATAAACCAGAAATTTATATAACTAGTATATTCCGTCTCTTTTCAATTTTAAGGGCGTTCTCCTCTGGAATATCAAAACTAAGTCCTAATAAGGAATTAATAGGGCACAATTTAGAGAATTTCTCAAGAGAAACTGGTACTTATTTAACTTTAATGTTAAGTAATGATGGTTTAGTGCTAGCAGATTATTATACTCCTGAAGCTGTATCTTTAACAAATATACCTAAAACAGAAGAATTGTTAAGTGTATTTGAAATAACAGCACCTCAATTTGCCATACTGTTTAAAATCTTTTCTAAATATAAAGCAATAAAAGAAGATGAAGCCGTATTTAAAGTAGCAAACTCCACAATACTCTTTAAAAAAATAAATATATATAGGTATGAAATGTATCTCTTATTTCTTTTAGATGATGAAACTAAAAAGGATAAAATTAATAATAATTTACCAAATTTCCTAAATCGCACAAAAGATTTACTAATTAGATATATCTCCTAAAAAATCTTTTTTAAGGGTGTCTTTTCAGATATAGGCTTCCTTAAAATTCTTTTTCTATAATAAGAATTTATGCCAGATATTAATGAAATCGCTGGAACTACACATTTAGCAAATTTGATTGGGCCAAACAAAACAAAATCACTTCCACCATTTACACAATAAGACATTATAGATGCAATTGCTCCACATCTAGATGTTTCTCCAAACTTTTTACCATATTTCCACCCATAAATAGCATTTGCAGGCGCAAATCCAGTTGGTAACCCTAGTTCGCTTTTTACTAGACGCGTAGTTTCAATGTTAATACCAATGGAAGGTAAATCTAAAACCGCAGTATCTACTAAAAAATTTTTTATCTCTGCTTGTTCTGCTTTAGGAATAAGTACATTCCTTAAAAATTCAATTTTTTGTTTTGGAAAGATGTATTTTGAGCCAAAAGTTAATAGCACGGCATTTTTGGCTCCAATCTCTTTTAATTTATTTAAGCTTTCTTCAGTAGTATTTTCATCAATACTGTTTAAAATTGCTCTATCTAATAACCCTATCTCCTTCAAGCCTTCCATGGCTGGAATACGTGAATCATCGTTTAAACCATCAACCAGAAAAGGATATTCAACTGTTTCTGAAACAAACTCACATTCTTTTATAAGAGCCTCTGAATAAGCTCCAACAACGTCAATAATTCCTTGCATTCCTGTATCTTCAATTATTTCAGAAAATTCATTTAATTCTTTCTCAACAAGGTCCTTGTCTATTTTTCCAATTTTTTCATCTAATAAAGCAGGATGTCTAGCATAAAAAACGGTGCCAATCATAACTGTTGAGTTTTCTCCTGGTTGACCACCAATTTTCACTTTATCAATTTCTAAAATCTTTTGTTCTTGTTTGTAATTTAACATTTTATTTTCCTTTATTTAGTTTGATTAATAACATATTATTTCTCTTTAATTCTACCAGTTTTTCCTATCTTTTTTTTAATTAACGTTCCAGTATAAATTATACTTATAATAAACTCTGGAATCCATTTGTGCATTAATAAAATTATAATTGCAGCAATAAATGATGATGCTGCACTTATAGACACATGAATCGATTCCCAAGGATATCCAAGATAATATAATTCAATTTGAATAAGCATTCGGATGATATTCACGATGTAAAAAATAAACGAGGAAATTACCAGAGATTTAGCTTTTCTCCAAATTATATCTTTACTTGTCTCTTTATCTCGCGAGTGTGGGATAAAAATTATAATTCCTGCAAAAACACAAATAGCTTGGATTCCAGTGCAGAAGGTCTCAAAAAAAATACTATGCTGTCCAGGAACTATAAAACTCCAATGATATTTTCCAAAAGGAAAATAGCTAGCAGTAGATCCCATATTAAAGAATAGATTTAGAAAATAAACAGTTTGTTTAACCACTATCTCATGTAACCAGTAATTAACATTCCAATCAAAAAAATAATAAATTAATAGAGCTAATAATGGAGCGCCAATTGCTAGTGCTATCAAAGATCCATCCGAAAAAATATATCTTTTTCCTTCAAATTCGATAACTGGGCGATCGAATTCTCGATCGACATTTATTTTTGAATTTCCATGCTTGCTACTTTCAAAATCCTTAAAGAATTTATCAGTAATTATTAAACTTAAAATAATTAATAAAGGTAGCATTACTATTGCGAAATTATTTCTACTCACAGATTGCATTAAAGGAATAGTAAATCCTATGATGAATGAAAATAATAAATTTAAACTATGCATAATTGTTGCTCCTAATTTCTTACGTGAAACTAGAGCACCAATCGAAGATTTAATGATAACTAAATACTGAAATATAAATATAGTAATTCCAATAATAATTAAAACAATTTTTATTATTTCAGAAGGATTTGAGGATATAAAAACTCCAATAAAAAATTCAACCATTAAAATAGCTGATAGCATTACCCAAATTATATATTTATTAGAAAGTAATAATTTCATTTTAGTTCCCTAATAAAAAATTTGATAATAAAGAAGGTAATAGATAAACTGTAAAAAGGTTTACTAATTTTAATTGAAAAAACCCCCTAAGATATTTTTAATTTATTAAACTTGTATTATCTTCTATCTTAACCCGATATTTACTATTTAAATACCCAAAATTATTACTATTTTTTTCTAAAAAAAAAGAGTCTAATTTATTGAGCAGCACCACAGAATACACAGAATTTTGCTCCAACTTCAACTGGTGCAGCACAATTATGACAAAAATTAGTTTGGTCCTCTTTCTTATATTTGGAGGGTGCTCGAGAAGTATGAACAAATTCTATTTCAGTTAGATTTATACCGCATTTATGACAAAATTTAGGGTTTCCTTTAACTTTTATTCCACAAGAAGGACAAATTATAATAACTATTGAGCCACATTCTTGACAAAATTCCCATTTTTTTTCAATTCTTTTTCCACATTTAGGACAAAATTTTACATTTCCTGAAGTATATTCTAAAATTGTGGGAATTATTCCCAAAAATAGTAAAACCCCTAAAGGAATCATAGGAATCCAAAATTCTTCAGGATTAAAAACATCACCAAGCATTAATACAGAAAACACAATTGATGTTATTCCAAAAAAAGTCCAGATTCCTATAATACCCACTTTAATATTACTTTTATAATTTATATCTAAAATTGTAGCCGCAATAGTAATTATAAATACAATTCCTATAGACACAATTGGGATCCAAATGTCAGAACTAAGAAAAACTTTTCCGATCATAAGTGCTATCATTGTAATAATGATGATCCCTAATTCAATCCATAACCATATTGTTCCGATGCTTAATTTTTTTCTAATTTCATTCCAAGTCATACTCATAATATATCAACATCTTTATAAATCAGAATTTATATTTTTTATTATTTAACACTAATTATTGAATTATATTAGTGATATATATATTATATATAGACCAATTTTTGACTTTAAAGTAAAGTATAATTTGCTCAATAAGAATATAGGATTGTTTAGTAGAAATAACTTAAATCGATATTATTATAATATATCATTATTCTAATTAATTAGATTTCATATTAATTTTATTGTTTAATACTAATTTTGGAATTATATTTGTATTATCAATAATCCAATTTTTGAGAGTAGACTTTTTTATTTGAAATAAAAGAAAAAAAAATTGATAATTTATTTCCTCAAAGTATAATCTAAAACTGTACCGACGATTACGAAAAGTAAACTAACAAAGATAGTTATATTTTGAAAAATGTAGTCATCAGGTTGAAATAGAGGAGGAGTTCCTCTATAAAGAACTGATATTACAAAATTGATTATTAGAAATAAAGTCCATAAGCCGAGAGTCACTTTTTTAATTGGTTTTTTTACAATGAAATTAATAATTAGACCCACACCCCCATATATAAGACCATAAATAAGAATAATAATAAACGAGAGTGGTATCCAATCAATAGGGGGAATTAAAATCACAAAAAAGTAATAGACTACTATTGAGAAAACTAAGAAGAAATTAATATAGTATAACAAGCGTCTAATTAAGCTATTTCCTTGATCTATTTTGTACCATAAAATTCCAAAAGGGATGAATATGATCCAAGCACATATTAAGTACAATGCATCAAATAACGTGGAACCAATAATAAGATAATGAGTACGCCAGATAGCAAAGATTATTCCATATCCTAAAATCTGTGTAAGTAAAATATGATAGGTTGATTTACTGATCAATGAAATCCCTCGTGAAATTCTATGTTCTGATTTTTGAGGTAATAATTTCATTGCCAGCAAAAATAAAAATGCAGAATAGGGAATTATTAGGAAATGATAATCTCCTATGAGAAGGGGAACTCCATTAAATGTGATCTTATAGAAAAAGAATTGATATACTACAATAAAGGCTAAACTAATCGGATATAAAAACCACATGAAAAAATTTCGATTTTCATTAAGTTTATATCCAAAGGAAAACCATATACCTAGCCCGACAGCAGACAGATAAAAGAACACAGAGTCCATAACAAGATAAACAAGATGCAATTCTTCATAGGTTGTAATTTCTCCAATAAAGAAAAACAAAATCATTTGCAATACAATTTCAACAATAAAACACAATATTAATGTTAATGATGGTTTTTTTGTAAAAGCCCAATAAATCAGTGGTAATATTAGGATAGATTGGAAAAGTAATGGAAGAAACCAATTTCCTGGACCCCAAAATGGTAAGAATCCAATGAATAAATGCATAATCCCATGATTTGGATAGTTTTGTCCATACCACATATCTATTATGTTAAATTGATATAAGACTAAACCTAATAGAGTTGAGAAGGCATATAAAACTAAGAATGGGACAATATAGCGTAAAATTTTACTTTTAAAGTATCTCCAAGAATATAATTCTCTTAAAGTAGTTGCTTCATGTCGTTTAAAAGAAAGCCCCATATTAAATCCCATTATCACTAAAAATACTGGAATAGAGATTCTTTCCCATAATGAAACTCCAATTTCACTTTTTATTTCCCAATCAACAATATGATCAAAGATTACTAAAAAGATCATCGCTGCTTTTAAGAAATCTACTTGAAAATAATGATCAGTGCTTTCTACTGAAACTTCTTTTTCCATTTCAATTAAATCTAATTTAGTAATTTTATTTATTTCAGTCATTTTAAATATCACAATTTTTTTTTTTTGATTGCTAAAATTTTTTTATATTTTTGTCTATGATAGAAAAAATTTAACAAATAAGTAGTCCAATTTTTATACTTAAAGTAAAATGTAATTTGCTTCCTTAATTACGCTCTAAAAAGCTTTATTATTGGATTGTTCAGTAAAAATAACTTAAATCGATATTATCAAATATGGTATATTTATCTTAATTAAGAATAAACCTTTTTTTTTAGAATAAATTCTCATTTTTAAATTGAAATTAATTATATAAAGGGAGTATATAATGCCGAAAAAGAATGATGAACCTCAAAATTCTAAAATTGATGAAGAAACTGAAACAAAATCCTCTGATAGCGAGAAATCAGAAGAAAAAAGTAAAGAAGAGGAACCTAAAACGAAATTTACGTTTAAATGTACGCGCTGTGATAAATGCTGCTTAGAAAGGGGACCGATTCCAATTACCTTTTGGGATTTAGAATTTTGGGCCCGAAATGGTGTAATTGCTAATTTTATGCCATACTTAGATGTATATCAAAAACCAGATGGAGTTATGGATATAATCTTAAAGCCTTTACCACCACCTCCAGAAGAAGGTGAGGATATATCGAAAAAAGAGCCCTTTACTATTACACCAATAGAAGATTTATTAGAAGTTAAGTGTCCTTTATATAATCAAAATGATAAAAAATGTTTAGTCTATGATAATCGACCATTGAGCTGTAGGGTTTATCCTCTTGAATTTGATGGGAAAAATTTTAGTATTGTTGACGTAGATTGTCCAGGAGTAGGAGAGGAGGGAATGACTAAAGAAGAATTAAAAGATATGCGTGAATCTGCTAAAACTATGTATTACGAATTAACAAGGATCCGAATTGCTTTACCGGTTTTGAATCAAATTGTTTCACAAAAAGTAATGATGGATTTAATGAGGCAAAATTTAGAAGCTATGAGTAAAATGTCAGATGAGGATCGAGCAAAATTAGATGAAATTTTCAAAAAAACTAGTGAAAAACCTCCAGAATAATTTGTTTAATCTTTTCTTTTTTATAATTTTTAAATGAATTTTCATTTGCTTTAATGCGAATTAGGAATTTAGTTAATAACGTTTTTATATAAAATAAATACTGAAGTTTAATATGAATGAAATCAAAGTAAAAAATTCACTTCTTAAGTTAAAGAAGGGGGATATCACTGAATTAGAAACAGATGCTATTGTAAATGCAGCAAATTCTCAATTAATTATGGGTGGAGGAGTAGCGGGTGCAATCAGGAGAAAAGGTGGCCCTAAAATTCAAGAAGAATGTAACAAAATAGGTGGTACTTATGTTGGAGGGGCTGTTATAACAACTGGGGGGAATTTAAAAGCTAAATATGTAATACATGCAGTAGGTCCGCGAATGGGAGAGGGAAACGAAGACGAAAAATTAAAAAATGCTACATTAAATAGTCTTAAATTAATGGACGAAAATAATTTGCAAACAATTGCTTTTCCGGCTATTTCCACAGGAATATTTGGTTATCCAATAGATAGATGTGCAAAAATCATGATTAACACTGCGAAAGAATATCTTAAGGGAGAAACTCAGATCAAAAGTGTAATTTTCTGCCTTTATACTCAATCTGATTTTGAAATTTTCGAAAAGGAATTAAATTAAGTTTGTTGCTTATAAAAATACAAGTGCTATTTTCCTAATATATAAAAAGTAAAATTCTGATTACACATTCAGCTTCATATTTATATCACTTTGTTTCTCTTTTCGTTTCTTTCTTGAAATTTGACATAAAATTCAGTAATGTTTTTAATCATTAATTACATACTCTAATTGTAATTTTACATAAATCAAAATTAAAATTTAATGAGGAGTGGCGTGTTAATGGGAGAATTTACTGAAACAGATAGTAAATTAAACAAAATTAAAATGCTATTTAAAAAAGACAGATTTAAAGTCGAACTTTATGATGAAAGAATTAAAAGAATTATTCAGATATTAGGGTGGGTGATGTTTTTTGTATGTGAATTCTGGGGTATCCTAATGTTCGCTATGCAATTATATTCGTATGTATTGCATACAACCTTTTTTACAACAATTTTAATCAGTTTTACTTGTATTTTAAAACTAGAGTCAATTTTTTTAAATACTATTTCGAGTATAAGTTTCTATGGATTCCTAAATGTAACAATAGCATTGATTCCTGTGACAGATAGTATTGCTTTTTTCTTCGTAGGACCAGTATATCATGGCTTGATAGCAGGTTTTCAGATATTCCTTGTATTTCATCCTAAGATTCCTATGAGCAAGAGGTACTTATTATGGGGAGTTTTATTTTATTTAGCATTTATGGCATCCTATGATGATTACCAACGAATTAATATAATAACGGGTTTGGAGCAATTAATCACCACTGACTTTACAAAAGCATATGCTTTTTATGCATTAATAATTACATCTGCTGGGATATATTTTTATAAGAAAAGATTCGGAATTCTGGTGAATTAAAATTCTTATTTCTTATAAAGAAATTTTATTTCTTTATACATTTTATGCGTTTCTAACCATTTGTATATTAATAGATTGATTTTAATTTCATTTATTCCTCATTACAAATTAAATTAAAATCAAAAAGAAACTAAAATTATATATAAATAATTACCTTTTTACTAATCTTTGAAATGACTGAATACGATTATCGATATATAAAATTTTTTGATGATGTTAGATCAAATGATGTAGGTCTAGTGGGTGGTAAAAATAGTTCTTTAGGAGAATTACTTTCATTTGGGATTCCTGTTCCATTGGGATTTGCTGTTACTGCGAGGGCATATGATTATATATTAGAAACTAATTATTTTAGAATAAAAGATGAGGAAATTTCACTTAAAGAGTATATTAACCGAAATATTAACGAAATTTCTGAAGAATTAACAGAGGAAGATATTAAATCAATTGAAAAAGTAGATAAAATTTGTGCGGATATAAGGTATTCCATTGAACAAGCTAAAATACCAGATAGTCTAGCAGATGAGATTCTAGATGCTTATTTTAAGTTAAATGAACGTATAGGAGAAGATACTACATTTGCTGTGAGGAGTTCAGCCACAGCCGAAGACCTTCCAGATGCTTCTTTCGCTGGTCAACAAGATACCCATTTGAATATCTCTGGTGAAAATGAAATATTAGAATATATCCTTAAAGATATGGCGTCGGTTTTTACCACGCGAGCAACTATGTATCGTGAAAGAGCAGGATTTGATCATTTTGCTGTTAAATTAAGTGTGGGAGTGCAAGAAATGGCAGGAGGGCTAGAAGGTGTAAAAACCTCAGGAGTCATGTTCACAGAGGGACCAGATTCAGGAAACCCAAATGTGGTGGTGATTCGAGGAACCTTTGGATTAGGAGAATTAATAGTACAAGGCATTGAAAAAGGGGATGAATTCATAGTTTTTAAACATAGCCCAAAATTGCCAATAATTAGTCGTACTCTAGTAAAAAAAGAAAAAATGATGGTATTTGATAAAGAAAAAGGTGGAACTATTACAGTTCCAGTTGATACAGAAAAGCAAAAAGTATTTTGCTTGAATTCAAATCAAGTACAGATTTTAGCAGAATATGCAATAAAAATTCGCAAGCATTATGGAAGACATATGGACATTGAGTGGGCTCTAGGGAATAATGGAAAAATCTATATTGTTCAAGCGAGACCAGAAACTGTACATTCTCAAAAAGGAGATACAGAAGAGATATTCTATCTGTTAGAAAATCCCGAAGATTTAATTAAAAAAGGTTATTTAATAGAAAATTCTGGGACAGCAATTGGTCGCCGTATTGGTTATGGTAAAATTAAAGTAATTGAATCCATTAATAATGCTTATTTATTAGAAGAAGGAGATATCTTAATTACGGAAGAAACTAATCCAGATTGGACCTCTTACATGCAAAACCTTGGTGGTGTTATTACTGAGAGAGGTGGCCCTACATGTCATGCCGCGATTGTTTCAAGAGAATTAAATATTGCCTCGATTGTCGGAGCTGAAAATATTCTAGAAATTATAAAAGAAAAACAACGTGCAGAAGATCTTAAAACTGTCACTATTGATTGCAGTGAAGGTGAGCCAAGAATTTGGACCAAGGAAGTAGAATATGATTATGATACTATTGAATTTGCTAAACTCCCCCGTACTAGGACTCAAGTTTTAGTAAATTTAGGAATTCCGAAGGGTGCATTATCTTCTGGTAAGTATCCTGATGGAACTGGTCTAGCGAGGTTAGAATTTATAATTAATGATGAGATTCAGATTCATCCCAATGCCTTGATCGATTTTGATACTTTAATAATGAGATATGATATTCTTTTGGAACACCGCAAACGGATTGAAAGCATTAAAAAAAGTGATCTTTATCATAAGGATCCATTTAATCAACAAATTAAGCGATTAAAAGAAACTTTAGATAAAATACGAGATTTGACAATAGGATATGATGATAAAGAAGAGTTCTATGTTGAAAAATTAGCTGAAGGAATAGCAACAATTGCGGCAGGAGTATGGAAAGTTTTATCGGACGATACTATCGCCCCTTGTATTGTAAGACTTTCTGATTTCAAAACAAATGAATATGAAAATTTAGTAGGTGGATGGATATATGAAAGTGAGGAAAATAATCCAATGCTTGGTTTTAGAGGTGCTTCTCGTTATGTTTCTAATGACTTCCAAAATGCTTTTATTTTAGAATTAAAAGCTGTATCAAAAGCTCGTGAATGGGGGTTAACAAACATTATCCCCATGATTCCATTTTGTCGATCACCTGATGAGTGTAAAAGAGTTATAGAAATTATGGAAGATGAGGGTCTAATTCGAGGTCAAGACGGGCTAATGGTCTATGTTATGGCAGAAATTCCCTCAAATATTATTTGTGCAGATTTATTCTGCGAATATGTTGATGGTTTTTCTGTGGGAAGTAATGATCTTACAATGTTAACTTATGGAACTGATAGAGATGAAGCTAAACTTATTCCAATTGCAAAAAGTTATGGTTATACTACTAATAGTGAAGCAATGCGACGATCCCTCAACCATTTAATAAAGACAGCTCATAAGTATGGAAGAAAAGTAGGAATTTGTGGACAAGCTCCTAGTGACGATCCTGAATTCTTAAGATTTTTAGTACGAGAAGGAATTGATTCTATTTCATTAAATTTTGATACATATGCGCGTGGGAGGATTAATACTTACAGGACTGAAATAATTGAATCGAAATTAGCATCAGAAAATAAAACAAAAGCTTATGAATTACTAGATGCATGTGATACATTAATAGAAAATATAAGAATTCCAAGAGGGAAATTAAGAAACATGGTTCGGAAGCAACATAAGAATATCGATACTGAACTTCAAGACACAACTCAAGAATTTGATCAAGTCTTCGAAGAAATTTCAGGTATTTCCCGTAATTTTGTTAATGAGATTAATAAGGAACAAGTGGATGATTTTGAGGTTAAATATACAGAAAATAACAACCGGATCAAGGAACTTGAGAAAAAAATTCCTTTAATTAATAAAAAGGTTCGTCAATTTGGTATATTTTAGCTATAAATTGATTTATTATAATTTCAATTCAATATAAAAGAAATAAGATTAAAACTTAGAATACTTTTTAAACATCCTTTATCTTTTCTAAGATAGAAAGAATTCTATATATTGTAGTTCGACTATGAAATGGTAAATTTGGATCAAGAGTTAGATCGTCCATCATGTACATCACATTACTTGCAAGAACTGCTGCTGAATCATCTTCTCTCTGTAGCTCATTCACTCCTCTTTGAGCAATTCGTTTTATATTTCTAGGCACTGCTCGATCATTTATCATACCTTGAAGTAAGTGGGTAACATTATTAAAAGCTTTCTCCACCTCCTCACCAAACTTCTTTTGTGACAATGGTTATTTCACCATTAAGATAATATTTATCATGAAAATAATAATTAGAGAGTTGATTTGTTAAAATTACAATTAAATTTAATTTTTGTGATCCTAACGTAAAATCTATTTCTTTGATTTCTATCTAGTAAATTATCATTTTGAATTTTATTAATAGACTATATGGATCTTATATTTTATTAATAGACTATATGGATATGGATATTTAATTTTTATATTATAAAAAACTATTAATACTAGCATTTAGTTAAAGTCTATTTAAAGTCACTAAAAAGATAATATTTCTAGGTATTATGACTGAAGAAGTTATTACTGTACTTTTATATGCGCAACTTGATGATGAACTCGGACCGAGTCCTCTTGTATGGTTTCCTACTAATTATCCACCACATGAAATAATGCATATTGTAATTAAAGTTATAGCAGTTCTTTCGGGTGAGCAAGGTCTTGTACCAGAATCAGTGTTAGTCCTCCCGTTTCCAACATTAAAGTTGAAAGGTTTAATAAAGTATATTATGTGGGACGATCCAAATAGGCGTGGTGGCATAGGACAATCTGCTATAGCTTTATTGTTTCGGGAATTTGATGATGCTATTTTCTATAAATATATGGATCAACTCAATCTTCCATTTGGTGAAATTACGCATAAAATTATAAATCTAGAAAAAGAAAAAGCTCCTAAAGAAACATATTCCGAATTATTAGAAGAATTTGAATTAAATTTATCAAATCTATTAGAAGAATTAAAGAATAAAGAAGAAGTGCAAGCGAAAGAGTTCCCTGAGCAAAAAATTAAAGAAGCTGGACTTATTGATTACAAATTTAAAATTGCTATAGTTGGAGATCCTGGAGTTGGCAAGACATCTCTTATTTTAAGATATACTAATAATGCGTTTAGGAGAAGTTACATCCCAACCTTAGGAGTTCACGTCTCAGATAAAATCTTTAAGGTCAAGGATTCAACAGTTCAATTAGTTTTATGGGACATTGCTGGACAAGTAAAATTTGAGACAATGCGACAACAATTTTATCTTGGATCAGATGCTGTTCTTTTAGTTTTTGACTTAACTAATGAAAAATCTTTTGAAAATTTATCTAATTGGTATTTGGATGTTAAGAACCAATTAAAAAATCGCCCAGAATTAGTTGGATTTATTGTCGGAAACAAGAAGGATTTAATTGAAGAATTAAAAATAAGTGCTGAAAAAGCAATTGAATTAGCAAATAGTCAGAATCTTGGTTATATAGAAACAAGCGCATTAACGGGGGAAAATGTTGATTCAGCTTTTAATGATTTAGCGAATAAACTCTATAATACATTTAAATGATTAATATAATTCAAAATTCGTGAAATCTGAGTTCAGGAACAAATATATATACAGCAACTCTTTTTTTGAAAAAAGAGAATGAAATTAGTTTAAGTTAATAACTTATCCTTTTGATTCTTTTAATTGTTCTTTCTCTTCTTGAACCGAATTAACAAATGCCCATTCCCAAATAAGAAATATGATTCCAAATGTAGCTGCTGACAAATATGGAAGCATTTGTGTAGGTAGAAATTGTAAGAGTAATCCACCAAGAACAGGGGATATAATCTGCCCAATGCTAGTTAATGCATTATTCACACCTAGTAAACTACCTGTTTCCTCTCTTTTGACAGTTTTCGTTAGTTTGCTAGTAAGAATGGGGCGAGCTACACCTGTTCCAAATGCTAAAAAGAAAAAGGGAAGATATACAATCCAATAGGTAGTAGAAAATATCAGGATTGCCATAGCAAAAATCATCGAAAAAACACCTAAAGCTAGAGTTTTATTTTCACTTACTTTTTTCACTAAAGGATTGATAAGAACACTCTGAAAAAGGACTCTAAGAACGCCAATCCAGGCCATATAAAAACTAACTTCTTGGGGAGTAACATTTATTTGATTAGCAGCAAATAGAGCAAATGTTGTAATAAATAGAAAAAATCCGAAATTATAGATAAAAAAAACTACTAAAATACCTCGAATTTTAGCCGATTTAAAGAATCGCTTAGTCTCCTTAGCAGGAAAAATATCTCCAAACTTAAAGTGTAATTTCTCCTCTTTTTTAGTTAATGATTCAGGCAAAAAGGTTAATACCAATATAATAGAGAGAAAACTAACTCCAGCCGCAAAAAAAAAGGGAACTGAAAAATTTACTGATAATAACAATCCTCCAATCATGGGTCCAAAAATTAATCCAGCACCAAAAACTGCGCTTGAATAACCATAAGTTTTAGTTCGATATTTGGGATCTGTCACATCGCTAATATAGGCTTGACTAACTGTCATATTACTTCCTAGAAGTCCGTCTACAAGACGTGCTGCAACTAATATCCAAACATTATTAGCTAATCCAAGAAGAATAAATCCTATAAGAGTGCTCGTTTGACTAAATAGTAACAATGGTTTTCTTCCGAATTTATCACTAAGTTTGCCAGTAATTGGACTAGCGAAAAGTTGACATAAACTAAAAATACTAAGAACTATTCCAATTTGAAACGCATTCAAACCCAAAGATAACCCTAAAAACGGGATGATGGGCATTACACTACTAAATCCTAAAACTTCAGTAAACTGAATCATGAAAACGATTAGAAGGCGTTTGTCGAACTTTCTTTGTTTATTTATTGATACCGAATTAATAAATCTTCACAACTCAAAATTTTACAACAATAGTTTTCTAATAGAGAAATGAAAATAAATTAAGCTTTATGTCTATATTTTATTAATTTTATGGAACGTGATCAGGGTACCTTCGGAGTAATATTGATGTTTAATATATTTAAATAATTTAAAATTCGTGAAAGCTTAGTTTCACGTCATCTTGTATATATCAGGATGATATTGTAATATATTTTCGAATAATACAATAATTATGTTTTAAACACTTAGTATGAGCTTTCTATAATAATAATTCGTTTTACCCAAATATAAATAATCAAAATATATTATTTATTTATTATTTCGAAAAATATTTTTCATATTTTCAAGTTAGATATTATTAGAAGAAAATAATGTCACTTAAAGAGTTAATCCATGCAATAGTTTATACGGATTTACATGATGAACTTGGTCCTAATCCAGTTTATTGCTATCCTTCTGATCTTCCCGAAAATGTAAATATGTTAGTAAGTATTAAAGCTGTTACACTACTTTCTGGTAGTTATGGATATACACCTGAGTCTTTAATCATTTTTCCGTTTCCATCTATTAAACTAAAAGGAATTGTAAAATATATAGAAAGAAAAGACGAAAAGCGTAGAGGAAAATCTGCTAGATCGGCAATTACTTTTCTATTTAGACAATCTGATGATTTAATTTTTTATAAATATATTAGCTATCTTGAAACTTTATTTTCGAATACTTCTAAAAAAATAATTGAATTAGAAAACTCAGACGCTATTGATAAAGATATATTTTTAGAAATTGATCAATTAAGAAATAATGTTCTTGATTTACTTGAAGAATTAAGAAAAAAAGAATTATCTCTAACTTCAGGAGAAGAATTTCCAGAACCAAGCGAAAAAGAAAGAATAGAAGCAAGTTATAAATTTAAATTAGCTGTTGTAGGAGATCCAGGTGTAGGTAAAACATCAACAATATTAAGATTTACCGATAATGCTTTTAGTAGAGTGTATGTACCTACAATGGGGACAAATATTAGCGATAAAAATTTTCAGGTGGGTAATGATTTTGTAGAACTAATTATATGGGACATAGCAGGTCAGAGTAAATTCCAAACTATGCGAAAACATTTTTATCAAGGGGTAAATGGTATTATATTGATTTATGATTTAACCAACCCTAAAAGTTTCGAGAATATCTCGGCGTGGTATAAAGATATAAAAAGCCATCTTAGTGCTAAAATACCCATAGTGGGATTTATTTTTGGAAATAAACTTGATTTAGTTAATAAAAGAAAAGTGAAAAAATCAACAGCATCAAAATTAGCAGAAGCCTTAGATCTTAAATATATTGAAATTTCTGCCCTAACTGGACAAAATGTCGAAAATGCGTTCTATGATATCGCAACACAATTAATCGAATTAAAAAAAATTCCCTCAATGAATAATTAAGATAGATAATCTCATTTTAATTAATATTATTTAAGTGTGATTAATTCTTAGTAAAATAAAATGAATTATGAAGAAATCGTATATAAAAGAAGAACTATTCGTAGATTTAAACAAAAACCGATTTCTATTGATATCTTAAAAAAACTTATAGATTTTGCTCGAATAGCCCCCGTAGCACGGAATGTTCAGGCCCTAGAATTCATTATTGTAAAAAATGATGAAAAACGTAAAAAACTATTTTCCTTACTAAAGTGGGCAAGATCTTTACCCAAAAATGAAAGAACTCCTGAAAGTGGGAGAGAACCAACAGCATATATTATAGTACTTGTTAACACCAAAATTAAACAATCTTATATCGATTATGATGTTGGTGCTGCTGTCGAGAATATATTATTAGGAGCAATCAACTATAATCTGGGCGCTTGTTGGATGGGTTCAATAGATCATAATAAAATTAGAAAATTATTTGAAATCCCAGAATTTTATAAGATAGTACATGTAATTAGCTTAGGGTATCCCGATGAAGAATCAGTAATGGAACCTTTCAAGGAATCCTTTAAATATTGGAAAGATAAAAATGGAACTATGCATATTCCAAAAAGAAATTTAGATGATATCATATTCAAAATTCTTTAAGCTTTGAATATCAGTTTAATGATTTTTATCGATAGGCACCGTTATTTAATAGTGAAAAAATAGTAGTAATTATTACTTAAAAATTTAGAAATTAAAAAAAATTATTTAACTTCGATTTTTTTCTTTTCTTTCTTTTCTTCTTCGATTTTAGGTAGACTTAGTTTTAAAACTCCTTTCTCTAACTTTGCCTCAATTTTATCTTCATTGATATTTTCTGGTAATTTAAAGCTTCTATAATAACTGGAGCTACTATATTCTCTTCGCAAATAACCTTCTTTTTTGTCTTCAATTTCATTTTTTTGTTCCCCTTTAATTTCTAAAGCTCCATTACGCACTGAGATTTCGATATCTCCTTTTTCTAAACCAGGTAACTCTGCAGTAATAGTAAAATGATCACCTTCATCAACTATGTTTGATAATGGAGTTCTAAAGATATTGTCATCCAATAAACTTAGCCCGAATGGTTCAAAATTCCAAAATCTAGATGGTCTCCAAAAATCTACAAAGAACTTATCCATATCATCAAAGAATCTATCAATATCTCTAAAAATAGATAATGGTCTATATCTGCTTCTTACTTGAATTTCCCCTTTTTTCTCAGTTGGTTCCTCTTTGATATCTTCTTTTTCATCAGTTTTAACATCTACCTTTTTCTCTTCTTTAATATCTGACATCATTTTTTACCTCCATTTTTTTAATTATTTTTTGACAACAATTAATTATTGTCAACCATTAATTTACATATATTGATCTACCTATTTAAATGTACTGTTTTTGCTTTAAATAAATTCTCTTCATGAAATTTATAGAAATTCAATAAAATATATTCAGATCCTAATTAATGATTTTCGCCTTCTCATGAATATAATGAGAAGTATCAATCCAATTAGTACTTGAGGGACAATGATAAGAATCAGTAAATCATAATATATTTCAATGCATATGCCTTTAAATCCTGTGGGATTTTTCATTAAAATGGCATCAAACACAGAATTAGTGCATTCAAATTCTGCATATATTGTCCCTGAAATGAAAACGTTCCCCAAAGAATCTATAGCTATGCCAGAGCGCCACGCATCACCACATCCAGTACATCTTTGATCCCATAAAAAATTTCCTGACGAATTTATTTTCTCTAAATAGATCGCACTGCAAATACATGCTGTTTCTAAAAAAAAAGAGTTATCAAGACATTTAATTACTCTATTTTCAACAAGAAAAATTTCATTAAATTTGTTAGTAATTAATTTAGGCTCGAAAATGATTCCTTCTGGTAAAGAATAGTTCCATAATAAAGTCCCATTTGAATCTAATTTTTGTAAAACAGTTTCATCAGCCAAAAGGATATTATTATCAAAATCTATTGTTAGGCTATAACCATAATGATAATTATTCCATGTATAATTCCATTGAAAATGACCAGAAGAATTAAGCTTCATCATTATCGAATAAGGGGAATAAAATCCTGCAACATATATATCATCATTAAAATCTATAGCAACAGCATTAAATATATTATCTTCTTCCTTTTCCCATGTATAATTCCATAGTATCACTCCAGCATTATTGAGCTTTACGAGATACATATCTCTATAATATGATTGATTCATTAATATTGAACCTGCAATATAGATATTACCACCTGAATCAATATCCATATCATAACCTCCATACATTATATAACCACCCCAAGTTTTATTCCAAATTTGTTTCCCTTCATTATCATATTTAGAGAGAACCATATATTGACTTTCTTGAATTTCTAAATTTCCTAAAAGATAGATATTATTATCCTCATCAATTTTAATTACATGATAATAAAACCAAGATGAATTGTAATTTTCTAATGAGTTTAACCATACTAAATTTCCTGAATTATTAACTTTTGCTAGAAAATTATAAAATTCCTTTGTATCTCTATTTTCCGTCCATCCTAATAAAAAAATATTATTAAAAGAATCTATCACAATACCATCAGCCCAATCTTCTCCTAAAATATTCCATCTTTTTGTCCATGAATCACTTTCCTCCGCAGAGTATATATTAGATGAGATATCTATAATATCTTTTTGTATATCACAAAATTGTAGTAATGGAATTGGAAGAAATAATAGTAAAAGAATTATTAAGAATAAATATTTTTGAAATTTCAAATTTAAGGGCTCAATTAGTTTTAATTTAGCATATAATAATTGGCTTTATATTTTTTTGTAAAAAATTACTTTTATTAATCAATTTTTTGACAATTGGAACAAAAAAATCCATGTCTACCGGAGATTTCATATCTTTCGATTTTATTTCCACAAATAGGACAGATTTCTCCTTCTTGGCGATGTGGAATTAAAAGTTTATTAGAATAAGTTTCTAAATTACCTTTTTTTTCAATTCCATATTTTAAGATTTCTTTGATATTATTAAATAAGTTATTCAATTTTTTCTCGTCTAATTCATGAATTTTAGTTTTAGGATTAATCTTAGATTGATATAAAATCTCGTCGGAATATATATTTCCAATCCCAGCAATGATATTCTGATTCATTAAAAATGTTTTGCTAATAGTAGTTCTTCGTTTCCGAGTGCCTAGAAATTCTTCATAATTCATATTAAGTGCATCTGGACCTAACTTCTTTTTTTTTATATAATTCTGAATACTATCACAAATATCAACCCTTCCAAACATTCTTTGAGAAACGTAAGAAAGAAAGGTGCCATCAGAGAATTTAAATCGTATTCGACTATGCGTAGGTTCTTCATTAACACTATTAAAAGATTCTAAATATCCAGACATCCCAAAATGTAGAACTAAAAACTTTGGATTAATCTTTACAAATAAATATTTACCATGTCGAATTGAACAAATAAATTTCTTATTTATTAATTCTCTCTTTAATTCGGTCTCAGGTACATTAAGGACTCTAACATCTCTTATTTTTATGGTTTTTATTACTTTATTTAAAGAAGTACTATCCAAATAATTTTTAAAAGTCTCAACCTCTGGAAGTTCTGGCATATTTTAAAGCTATCTGCTTAATATGAAATTTGAATTAAAAGTAAATATATAAAATTTCTATAAATAATAAAATTTTCATTAAAAGTCCTATATGAGCATAGTTTAAACACTATTCAAGGCTCATTTTTCTGGTAAGGTTATTTAAAAATATATTTAAATTTATACTATTAAATACTTTCTGAAGTATCTATAATATTACACACAGAAATATCAAAAATTTCTGAGTCTACATTTAAGATTATATTTTTTAGGCTTAATTCTGCTCCTCCCGGTGTAAATTCAGTGATAAGATATAGAATTTTAATCTTTTTCATTCGTCTATTTATATTATAATATTTGTAATTTTGATTTTTTTTAAAAAAATTCTTAAATTTATCAAATATGATTCAAGATAAATTTATTTAATATCTTCAAGATTAAAGGTAACTAATAAAGCTTAATCTTGATTTGCCATAATAAATGTTAATAATTATAGAAAGCAATGAAATTTATTAATTTAGCTGTTAAAATAACTCAGAGAAAAAAAGAGGTATATTATCCAATATTTACAATATTAACAACCTTTTTAATATATTGGATGATAATTTTGTTTACAGATATCTTAAATAGTCAGTTAATTTTACCTTTTTTGCTTTCGAGTGTAGCTATTTTAATTCTAAGGTATTCACTTGATATTTATCATGCCTTTAAAGAAAATAGTGAAGTTATATCAAAATTTTTAATAATTCTCTTGTTTTTTATCGCTATTGCTATTATTTTCTTGGTAATCTTGAGATTTATATTTTTAATAGTTGTTGATATTTACTATCTCATTCCTATCAATATTCACCTTTTTATAATAGCTTTAATTTATTATGTTCTTCGCAGTGAAATAAAGAAATATTATATAAGAAAAGAAAAACCCATTACTGTATAAACAGAAATAATATTTTAATTAATATAAATTTGAAATTAAATAAGTTAGCTGTTGATAAAGAGAAAAAGCAACATTATACTTTATTAAATATATTTGTCATCATAATTATAACAATTGCTTTAATTATTCTTAGGATAATTATTACCTTTTTTCAAGAAGAATTATCAGGAATATTTTTCATTGATTTATTAATGAAAAATAGAGATTTAAATTTTAGAACAAATTATGATTTAATGCAGAATGGACTTTTTAATTACTATGAAGAAAATCCTTTAATTAATGGAAGTGCAATTTATCTCTATTTTTGGTATTTTATCTTTTATCCATTCCATATTATACCTTTTGAAGTTTCAATATACATCTGGGACATGTTAAGATTCATATCTATGATATATATCACAATTAATATCTATAAGATTGTTCAAAATAAGAATGATTTACTCATTTTCTTTGTATTTTCTAGTATTGGATACTTTGCTGATATGTATTTAAATAACACAAATTGGTTAATTCAGTTGTTATTATATGAGTCATATATTCAATTAGAAAAAAAAAGAAAATATTTATCTGGAATCTTTTTTACTCTTGCTACGTTTAAAGTAATTTTAATTATTATTCCGATTATCTACATTATGATCAAAAAGATTAAAGCAAGAGATTTAATTTATTATATATTACCGTTAATTGTAATCTGTATTCCTTATATAATTTTTCCAGAATATTTCTTATCAATGGTCTCTAATTGGATTCAGAGTGGCGATGCATCATCTGGACTATCTCTCTTTTCAATAGTTTGGCGTCTAATTCAACCTGCGCATTTAATGTTTATTAGCATTATAACTTTAATCATTCCGATGAATATTAAGAACGATTGTTTAAGGGATAAAATTAGTTTTATAATATACTTATCTGTTTTTATTGGATGGGTGTTAATTTGGTTAATTATCTTAGGATTTGCGTTCTTCTTCTGATTTATTGTACTTATCATTATGCTTAAAAAGAATAATCTTAACAGATGCAAAATAGACAAATAGCATGCTAATAAAACTAAATGCTGGGACAAAACAAGCAAGTCCTATAAACCGAATCACAAAGAGGGTATCAAATATGGTTCCAATTAGCAACGACGTTATAATAGAAGCTCTACGGAATACTTTAATCTTTTTAATCCATAAAAACATTATTGCTGAAATTAGGATTATTATAAGCCTAAATATTTCAAAACTCAGCAAAAATATTCCCAATATTGAATAAACCATTTGATTTAAAGAAATACGGTTATGTATCCAGAGGACTAATAATAAATTAATTAAAAAGAGAAAGAATGATAGTATAATATTTGTTAAAGCTAAACTTTCTAAAAATCCATA
>JBHLKA010000003.1:0-54828 GCA_048887145.1 Candidatus Hodarchaeota archaeon | reverse complement strand
TGCCCAGAATTTTGGCAATTTCCTTTCGAATCGATTCAATCTGAGATAGGAGATTGTGAAGATGGTGCTATTCTTATTGCGAGTTTATTGATTAACGCTGGAATTCCTTCATGGCGGGTTAAAGTATGTGCTGCACAGGTTATAGCGGATCCTGTTTTTGCGCCATCTGATTCTGAACTTGGAGGGCATGCATATTGTATATATCTGGCTGATAGACCTGATTCCGAGAGAAATTTTGAATGGGTCATTTTGGATTGGTGTTATTTACAAGACCCAGAAGTTCCCATCGAAGAAAAACCACTTGCAAGAGATGGTGGACAGGAAGGTGCATATAAAGATATTTGGTTTACCTTTAATGACGAGTATAGTTGGGCGCAAAGTGCTTTTGAAGTAAAAGAAGGAAGAATTAGTAATAAAAGAGAATTAAAGAAAGAAGAAGTTTTAGCTCCAATGTCAGATATTATGAAACTTTTAGCGAGTGAAGAATTAATTAAAGTATTTAAAAAGTATGGAATATATACAGAGTAAAATAAGAAATTTAAATAATAAAATAAATTTTTTTTCTTTAAACTTTTTTACTTGTAAAAATTATTGAAAGTTATATACTAATTACATGAAAATTAAGAAAAAGAGATATTTATTTATATAATCTTCATCTTTTTTTTTGGAACATTATTACTATCACACCAACTATCAAACCAACACTTGAAAATCCAATAGCACCTATCATCATTCCCATAAAATACCAATCAGCTAGTATATAATAATTTGCCGGTAAATTATTTTTTACTAGTGTATATTGAAGAGTTAAATTATCTCTAACATAGATTAACCAATCTAAGATAGAATTTAATTCACTATCTGTTAGATTAAAATTGGTAGTAGATGATTTAAGCGTATTTCTGTGATTGGGAAATCCTAAAGCTTCATACCAAATAGATATTCCTTTTGGATTAACAAATGAGTAGTAATTATCTTCATCCCATAATAATTTTGATTGGGTGCAATTCAGAGTTGGTATTCCGGCCTCAAAATTTTTAATCGGAGATTCTAACAATAAGAAAGGTGCAATATCAATTCCTTCAGTAAATATCGACCCGTTTGCCCATTGACGATAAAATTCAATTTCTGCATAGTCTAACGTCGTTCTTCTAACTCCCATACACTTTACTAGAGGATATCGGAATGAAATATAAGGTAGTACATCATATCGAAGAGTGGAAAATAGCCAATTATTGGTTAAATTTATTTGAACTATATTTAACTTAAATTTTGAGATTAATTCATTTTGAACTGTAACATCTCCTTCTGAGGCTTCAATCCATTTCAAGATTCCATACCTGTTTATGAATGATGAGGTATTGGTTTCATCAAAAAGAGCTCGGGTTGCTTCTAATGAAATATTGGTTTTAGTAGGAATGCCTGCTTCAATACCTTTATAGGTAATGTTACCTATAATATGGAGTACAAGTCCATCTTCAACAACTGTCCCATTTGCCCACTGTTCATAAAACAAAACCTTTGAATATTCTGTAGTATTCATACCATAACCATAAGGTTGAGGATATTTAATCAAATTTGGAACGATATTCTCTTTTACAGGGCTAAATAACCACGTAAGAATTTTTAATACTTGATCATATGTTATACTGAAAGCGTAAGTTAATCCCGGTCGATAACTCGCATCTGTACTAGCATTTAACCATGTTAAAAAGCCAGTATCATTAACAAATGATAAAGGATTAGTTGAATTCCATAGATCTTTTGCTGATGAAAATGATATACCTGTTGGAGTGATGATTATTCCAGCAAGAATTGTTGCTGCTTCATATGGAAATAAAGTTTGATTAATTACTTCACTAAAATAATCCAAATTTATATAATTCATATAAAAGCTTAAATTGGCCCATTGAGCGCAAAATTCAAATTCAGTAGGATCTGTAATCCCTTTAGAGTCATAATAATTCTTTACAACCGTGTTCCACAAGTAACTCTTTATATAAGCTGATAAATTCTGTAACTGACCAGATGTCCAGGAACAATTATAAACTTGTTCCATTAATGACTGATTTCCAGGATCAGACTCGGCAAGAGAATAAAATTCAAGCCAATCATTAATTCCTTCGCCAAGACGAGTATCAGTAGTTATTCCAGGATAGGGAGTTCCATTATATGTATAGCCTTCAAGTATTCTTGCTTGAGCAATATCAGAATAATTAAGACTAACTGAACCCATCATACGCTCCGAAATACCTTCAATCGGAGTAGAATAATTATCTTGAAATGTATAGTTATTAAAAAATTTATTCCTAGCAATTTCCAGAGATGTAGAGTTCTGCGTTTGAACCAAGGATATTACGTTGTTTATTTCACCTGCGGCTTTTGACCCATTAATTATCGAAGGAAAACTATTAATGAGTTCACTTCTTATAAATCTAAGAAATTTAGGAATATCTCTTACTTTAGCAATATCTTCTTCAATTTCAATTAATTTTTCTTCCACCAATAGGGGAACAAGGTCTGGAATACATAATCCTTTAAATTCTTGTTCTACATATGAAATTCCTTCATTTTTGAGCTTTAAAAGCGTTTCTGGTACATTGGCGGGAACTTGATCTTGAAAATACCCCTTAGCTAGAAAGGCAGTTGGTATTAAACCTATACCCACTATTAATAGAATCAAAGAAAGCCTTAATTTGAATAGCTTAGACATAATAAATTATTTATTGTATACTTTATAAACTTTTACTCATGATTTTTAGTGAGTTTTTAATTTGAAAAAACTTTTAAAAGCATTTAATATAAATTAATTTTATGAATATTAAAAATATTACAAAACATACCATAAATATTATTTCAGTATTTAGTGTATTACTATTACCCTTTTACATGATAACAGCATTTGTTTTGCTATCCTCAAATCCGGAGTATTATTATTCCTGGTTTTTCAGTAATTATCTTATAGCAGATTTTAGTACGATTAGTTTTATACTCTTTTTCGTAGCTTTTATAGTAAGTTTTAAACTCAAGGAGAAAATCCAAAATACTTCGATCTTTATTATATTCATTCTCATTTCAGCATTCTTACTTATTTTTTTCTCATTTACTTGGAGATACGAACACTATATCATCTTAACAATCATAGGTGGTCCTATCAGTGGGTTTTCAATTCCAATCATGTATGAATTCTCCCTCAATAACATATTCCCTAGACAAGAAAACAGAATTAATATAATAATCTCTATAGTTGTTTTTCTTGGCCTTCTACTTTATTCTTTCATCATCTTTAACTTTTTGGGTCTATTTTATTGGAGATTAATATACGTTATTACAGGAGGCTCACTTATCATAGTATCTTTCTATGTTAATGCAATAGTAAAAACTTAATAAAATTAAAAAAAAAATTTCCTTATTTTTAAAAATATAAATTAAATATAAATTATAGTTGTTTTAGGTAAAAAAATAAATCTGATTTAATTATTTAAAGGGTTTGACATATCATTCAGCGGAATTAGTATTTTTATCTTTAGAAATTATAGAAATACCACATTTTGGGCAATATAATGCCTGTCTATTAATTTCAGCTCCACATTCTGAGCATTTTGTTTTAAAATTAAGGGTAGGTGGTATTTTTTTTACTGCATTTTCGAGGATTTCTTTCAGACTATTATTTACTTCTTCGATCCTTTGTTCTCTCTCATTTTCTGGGAATGATTGAATGTAAATTGAAGACAGTTCGACAAGAAAATTTTCAATAAATCTTAGTTGATCTTCAAAGTTTTTATTAACTTTCACTTTGAGGATTTGTTCTCCCGCTTCTGTTAAAGAATAGACTTTTCTAATTGGACCTATTGGACTTTTTACAGGTCTAGATTTTAAAAAATTTTCTTTTTTTAATTTTGATAAAATCGGATAAATTGTACCAGATTGAGCTTCCCAAGTACCGGCAAAATGTCTATTTAAATTTAATATAAGATCATATCCAGATAATTCCTTACTATTGAAGATTGTCTCAATAATAGTAAATTCTAGAGGTGTAATTTTATTCCTAGTGATATCTTCCAAAATTCCTCGTTTTATTTTATCTTTTAATTCATCCAAATCTTCTTCAAGGTTTAGGAATTTACCAAGCCACACTAGTTTAATACACCCTACTGATTCATTTTTTTTTTCATTTTTTCTAACTCTTTCTCAACGGCACGCTCAGTTCTGGATTTTAAAGTGCCTTCACTATCAATAGAAGGTCGACGATATATGAAATATGCTATTAGATGAATAACTAGCCCTGTACCCCAGAATATTGTTGGAAATAGTACCCAGTAAAAATCAGGAGTTACCATTAAGTTTATAATGAAGAGATACAAAATAACAAAAATATAAGCAATACAATGAAAAAATACTGCTCTCTTGGCTCCAGGGTATATTCCCTTAGCATAAACAATATATGTTGCTATGTGTTCAGCAAGTCCGATTAACCATCCA
The DNA here is from genome assembly GCA_048887145.1 of Candidatus Hodarchaeota archaeon. Classification (GTDB taxonomy): domain Archaea; phylum Asgardarchaeota; class Lokiarchaeia; order Sigyniarchaeales; family SOKP01; genus SOKP01. The sequence continues at coordinate 50,346 of JBHLKA010000003.1, read as the reverse complement.
AAGAATGGAAAGATTACCCATAGTGTAGTTGGATTAAAAAGTAAATTCAAAATTAGCAATAAAGTATTAACCACAATAAATAACCCTATATGTATTTTAATTGACATTCTAAATTGTACTTTCTTTAAAGCAATTCTACGTAAATGTTCTTCCGAAAATCCAGCATACTTTTTTTCAACCATATTATCACTTTATATTTTTATTTTAAATTATAAAGGGAATTACAGTATTAGTTAAGATTTATATATTGCTTATTCTATATAAATGTTGTTGATTCTACATAGTATGAAAAAGTTACAAAAAATCTTTACTATAAGATTAAAAGTATCAAAATTATTAATAGTAGGATAAAGTTTTAATATTTCAATTTATAAAAGTAAATCATCCAATAGGGATTTAATGCTATGGCTTTTCTTTCAGAATATATTGAAAAACTAGAGAATTGGGATCATAGAATCTTCCTAAATTTATATAATAGTGATTTTAGTAAACGAACTAAAATTTTTGCTGAAATATACTCCTTTTTTGGTAGTTTTTATTTTTGGGGAGGAGTCTGGTTAGTATGGTTTATCTATGGGTATATCACAAAGGATTATTACTTGCTCGTAATTTTCACAAGCGGATTTGAACAAAGTATATTAATTCATAGTCTTATTAGATATCGATTAATAAGAAGAAAACGGCCTTATGTTATTTTGGAAAGCAAGGGAGTAAAAAAGCATGATGATTTCATAAGAATCCCTTACCTAATGTCAGAATCTGAACAAAAATCTTTTCCAAGCGGTCATGTTACGTTTTTTCTTTTTTTTGGAATAATCTTTGCTTGGTATTTTAACAATTTTTATATATTCATCATCTTCTTTGGATTAGATGTTGTAATGGCTATTTCGCGACTTATTTTAGGAGTTCATTTTCCAATTGATGTAATTTTTGGGTTTATTTTTGCTTTTATATACGCTTTTTTATATCTTGGATTTACATATCAATTATGGGTTGATTTCTACTACTGGATTGGGCCACTTTTTTCTGATTTCATCCATTTCTGGAGATAGACACTTCATTTTAAAGAATAAGTAATTTAAAAACTGATTTTAAAGATTTTTATCAATTCTAGAATTGCTCATTTTTATTTAATATATAAAAGTAAGTTTTAAATTTTTTACTCCTTTTCAGTGGTTATGGAAATTGAGGATAATTTAAAAAATTCAGAAAAATCAAAAGGTTTTTTTTATCTATTAAGAAAACTGTGGTCGAATTTTCTTATATATAATTCTTATGCATTTACCTTATCTACAATTTTCATTAATTTCTTGATATTTTCAAATATAATGTGGCCAGGGGATGATTTTCATGCGAGTGAATTAGGTATAATGGTGGGTACTGGCATGTATGGCATGGCTATATCAGGTATCATATTTGGAGTTTTAGCAGATAAATATTCCCGTATAGTATTAATGTCATTTACAGAAATAGTTTTTGGGGTTGGATTACTTTATAATGGTCTTGCTCCTGCTGGAATAGGAACAACCACTTTTAATTTTTTCTTAGTTTTCAATTTAGTTAGAAGTTTTGCTTCTGGCGGTTTTTATCCAATTATCAATTCTTTTGTAAATGATGCTACCGAAGAAAAACAACGATCTCAATTTTTTGGGATTTTACAGGCATTATTTCAACTTTTTCAAATAATGGGAATGTTAATCTCCGCACTTTTATTTCAAAATCTTTATTGGAGAGAATATTTTTGGTTTACAGGTTCAATTTTCATTATTTTTGGATTTATAATCCTTTTAAAAGGTGAAGAACCAAAAAGAGCAGCAAGCCATGACGAGCTAAAACATATCCTATTAGATGAGAGAATTAAATATGATTATAAATTGAACAGAGAAACGATAAAATTAACTATTTTTGCCCCTACAAATATTATAGCTTTTGTTGAAGGCATTTTTACTACAATTTTATTGATGGTTCCTGACTTCTTATTCGTTCCGTATATACAATCCCCTCCATATAATATATCCCCATTTGTTTCAAGTATATATATGATAGTTTTTGGTCTTCCTGGTGGACTATTTGGATCTTTAGCATTAGCTAAGCTTTCTGATAAATTAGCTAAGAGAAATATAAAAAATAGAATTTATATGATTGTCTTGTCTATTGTTATTCTTTTTAGTTTCTATATAGTTATATTTAATCTTCCGATCCCTCATATCTCTAAGGAAGATGGAGAAAATCTATTATATGTATTTTCCTTTCCTATAGTATGGGTGATGGGTTCATTAGCATTTTTTGCTCGTGCTGTTGTTGGATTATGGAACATAAATCAGCCGCCCATATTACAAGCGATTAATTTACCTGAATCACAAGGAACAGTTAGTTCAGCAAACCAGTTTTTAGAGTTGTTTGGAAGCGGTACAGGTCCCATTATAGCAGGTTTTCTCTTAGCCTCTTTTAATCAAAATTATCAAATAACGGTATCTATAACAATGAGTATTGGAATAATTGGCGGTTTATTATGGTTTCTTGCCACAAGATGGGTAAATAAAGATGTACAACGAATCTCAGGTATACTTAAACAGAGAGGACTTGAATTACGTGAAAATAATTCCCATAAAATTTAAAATAATCTCTATTTTTCTATTTCTCTCCTTCTTTTTCTCTAAAAAACTTTCATTTGAAATAAATTTGAAATTAATTTAAAGAATTAAAAATATTTTTTATTTAAATTAATTTTTTTTCCTTGAGTAGATATTTCGTATGAATCAGAATAATAATGAAGAAATTCATTCAAAACTCTCTTGTCATAAATGTAATAGTTTGAATTATTGTACAATTGGACGTCCAAATAAGAAAATTGGAAATTGCCCAATGATAATTAATCCTGAAATTCAAAAAGAAGCAAAAGCATTGTATGATACAGAAGATTTTATAAAAAGCTCCACTGCGGTTGCATCAATTGTAGAAGCAAAGGGGTATATTCATTGGCCTCGATTAAAAGATACTATTGAATATGCCAAAGGAATGAATTATAAAAAAATCGGTTTAGCTTTTTGCATTGGCCTCCTAAAAGAAGCTGAAAAAATCGCTGAAATATTAGAAAAATATGGATTTAATATATTTTCTGTTTGTTGTAAAACTGGGGGTATTAAAAAAGCAGAAGTAGGTGTACCAAAAGAATATACAATGAACTCCAAAACAGGGTATGTGATAGGGTGGATAACTTGTAATCCAGTAGCTCAAGCTTTGTTATTAAATAAATTCAAAACAGAAATGAATGTTATAATTGGTCTTTGTGTTGGGCATGATATTACATTTACTCATCTATCAAAAGCACCAGTTACTACTTTAATTGCAAAAGAAAGATCTGCCCCCCATAATCCCGCATCGGTGCTATTCTCTCATTATGGGCATGCTTTTTTTAATTTAGATCTCGAAAGAACGAAAAAAGAAATGCAATAAAAAAGTAATAAAATAGGTATTCAACATTGTAAACGAATTACTTTGTATTGTTAATACCAATCAATAAATTCATCTATAGGCCTTCTTTCCCTCTCTTTTTTTCTTTTTCCTTCCAGTGCTTCGTCAATTATACCGAATGTAATAACACACATGAGTTCATATTTTTCTGTTGGAAGCTTGAAAATTTCGTTTATTTTCTCCTTATTCTTTAAGATTTCTCCAATCCATACTCCCCCAAATCCCTTTGCATGGATTCCTAAAAGAATGTTCTGGATAAAAGCACCCATGGCTTGAAGGTCTTTTGTTCTATCATAACTTCGATCGAGATCTAAAAATATTACAAGATTAACATAAGCACTTTCAATAATACCCCCGTATTCAGACTGCTCAGCAATCATTCTTTTAACAGTTGGATGGACTACAATACAGACTTTCCAAGGTTGGTTATTTTGACCAGATGGCGCCCATCTACCACACTCTAATATTTCTTTTATTGAATCATTGTTAATCTTTTCATAGATAAAATTTCTAACGCTTCGTCGAGACTTTATAAAATCTATTAATTCCAAAGATTTTGATTCCATAATTTAAAAATAGGACATTGAAATAATTTATACTTTTCTTAAAATTACACGCTACAATAAAATAATTGAAAAAGTATTTTATTATTTTAAATATTGCATGATTTATGAGTGGTGTTTATTTAAAGTGGTGGCAAAAAACAGTTGTTTATCAAATTTATCCTAGAAGTTATAAAGATACTAGTGGTAATGGAATAGGAGATCTAAAAGGAATATTTGAAAATCTTGATTATTTAGAAGAATTAGGCGTTGAAACGATTTGGTTTAATCCCTTTTTTAACTCTCCTCAAAGAGACCATGGTTACGATGTTTCTGATTTTCGATCTGTAGATCCTATTTATGGTACAATGAGGGATTTTGATAAACTTCTCCATGAAATACATCACAGAAATATGAAAATCGTGTTAGATATAGTTCTTAATCATACTTCAGATGAACATCCATGGTTTAGAGAATCAGTTTCCAGTAAAAATAATCCTAAACGTGATTGGTATATATGGCGAGATGGTAAGAAGCCTAAAGGGAAGAAACCACCCAATAATTGGAAAGCCATACCAGGTGGTTCAGCGTGGAGATATTTTAATAATACAGATCAATGGGTTTATTTTCATTTTCTACCTTTTCAACCTGATTTAAATTATAGGAACACAGAAGTTAAAGAAGAAATGTTTAATACATTAAGATTTTGGTTAGACAAGGGAGTTGATGGGTTTCGTTTAGATATTTTGCATTCCATCTTTGAAGATGCCAATTTGAAAAATGATGAATTCTGCTTAAAATTATTTCCATCAGAAAAAAGCGTGGCTTCTTTATTTCGAAAGCATAAATATGATTTAAATCTTCCTGAAACATTTGATTTTGCCCTGCAATTGAGAAAAGTAATAGATGAATATGAACCAGAAAGATTCCTAGTAGGGGAAGTATTCGGAAATATTGAAGAATTAGCAAAATACTATGGTCCTAATAATGATGGTTTGCATTCAGTTTTTCTATTCAAATTCGCCTCAACAGCTCCCTCATTTAAACCAAGAAAGATTTCTAGAGTAATTTCACAAATAGAGAAAGCATTACCTCCTCCTTTTACGCCTACTTATGTTTACGGGAATCATGATAGAGATAGATACATTTCTCTTATAAATAAAAATATTCAAAAAGCTAAGTTGTTAGCTACTATGCAGTTAACTTTAAGGGGAATCCCATTTATCTATTATGGAGAAGAAATTGGCATGTCAAATGTCGATTTTAAATTAAAAGATAGTCAAGATCCAATTGGCCAGAAATTTTCATTTTTCCCAATTCCATTAATCAGTAAATTATTTGGTTTTTCTTTGACTCGTGATAGATGTCGAACACCTATGCAATGGAATTCGGAACTAAATGCAGGTTTCTCGGTAGACTCTCAAATTAAACCATGGCTAAGAGTTTCAGAAACATACAAAAAAGTAAATGTGAAAATGGAAAAAAAGAATCCTAGTTCTTTATTTAATTGCTATAAAAGATTACTGAAGGCACGTAAAGCAAATAGATTATTACAAGAGGGTAAATTTGAATTTTTGACACTAAAAGGATCAAAAAATAAATGTTTAGTATATCGTAGATACTATCTTAATGAGCAAATTTTTGTAATCCTAAATTTCTCTAAAAAAGAAAGATTAATCAAAAGTCCAATACATAAACCAAGTCTACTATTCTCCACCTTGTCTAACAGAGTTGCTTTAGATTTGGAAGTGTATAATGGAAATATTAAATTAACTCCTTTAGAGGGAATAATTTTCAAATAATTAAATAGGAGTTAAAAAAAGATTTTGTTAATCCTCTTTAGGTTGTAAATCTTTAGCATTGTCTTCAATAGGATCATAATATTCGATATCCATTAATCCACCCTTAATATCCTCTGCCCAATGAACCTTTATGGGCATACCGATGTAAGTATCTTTAAATTCAATATCAGGATCCAATTGCGCTGGATAGGAAGTATCCGCCCCATCTAATTGAGCACACACAATAGGTCGTTCTAAAACTTTACCAGTTTCGGGATCCTTTAAATAAGTTGCGGTGAATGAAGCAACTCTCCCAGTTTCACGCAAATCGACCCACCTATCAGGTTTCACTAGACACTTGCCACAAATTTGGCGTGGTGGAAAATAAATCCTATTACAACTTGAACATTGTAGCCCAACTAACTTCTTCTGCTTTAATTTATCAAGAAATGGTTTCATATGAGTAATATTAAATTTAAATTTATAGCTAGATAAATACCAACTTGCTGGTATGGTTCTTGTTCTAATATATTCTTTTTTAATATATTCCATTGACTTTCTTAACGTTCTTTTAGACATTTTATATTACCTCCATCTTTTATTTATATTTTCTAGCTGGTTCATCAGCCATTACCATCATTGTGACTAAGTTAACATAACCCCCCCATCCATGTCCCAGTGACGTATGTACTGTTTTAGGGACTTGATTACTAGCCTTTCCCATAATTTGTAAAGCTGCTTCAGCGGGTCTTTCTAATGCTGAGGCTCCTATGGCATTTGTAGAATTAACACCTCCTGAACAATTGATGGGCAATTCACCATTTAAAGCGGTTACTCCTGTTTCGTACATTTTTGGCGAGGTGTTTTCTTCAAATAGACCCAGTTTTTCAACCCACATAAGTTCTTGGTTTGGAAATGGTGAATAAACTTCAGCATAATCAACTTCTTTTCTCGGAAAACGAATACCTGCTTGCTTAAAAGCTATTTCAGAAGTTTTTTGAGCACCCAATTGTTCAGATAGGTCTAATTGCCCCGATCCACTACCCCCATACCCAATGAGAGCTGTCTCATTTGCTACACTGCCTACACCATTTACATAAACGGGAATGTCACACAAACTTTTCGCTTTTTCTTCGGTTGTAAATAGCATTGCGCATGCTCCATCGGATGCTGGACAAACCATTCCATATCTTAAAGGATACGAAATATAGGGTGTATCTAAAACATCCTCAATCGTGAGATCAGGCATTTTAAGATGAGCCCACCATGTTTTTGCAGCATTATGCCTATTTTGAACAACAACTCTAGCTAAATCTTCTTCAGTAATCTTGCTTTTACGCATATAATTAGTGGCTTGATAAGAAGCAATTCCTATAGCAGCACCACCAGATAGAAGTAGTGTTAATTGATCATAAGGAATACCTAGTGAGTTCATGACTGATATTTCTCCATAAGCTACACTAGCAAGCCCAACACTTGTATCACCTTGAGATTGCTGTTCAAAAGCGATAGCTAACACAGTATCAACACCAGGTATCCCAGCAGCAACCGAGTAATATCCAGCAATAGCTACTGAACCACCTGTAGTACCTCCTGTAGTGACTCGCAGTAATGGTTTATTTCTGGCACCCATCCAATCTGTCATCCATAATTCAGGAATATTTGATCCTTCAAACGCAGGCATATTCCCATTTACAAAAGCATCAATATCTTTAATGTCAAGACTTGGAACTCTTTTTAAACAATCTTCTATTGCTTCACTAACTAGCTCCGGCATGTTTACATCTGAGCGCTTCGAAGCATGCTCACTAAACCCTGCACTTGCTACACAAACTTGTCTTCCCATTTTTAATTACCTCCCTCTAATACATACAATATATTGTTTTGGGCACACAATCCTATTTGACCCGAAGCAATAGCTTTCTTGGCGCCCTTAACTTGATAACCATTTGCCTCCCCTCTTAGTTGTTTAACAGCTTCAATAATTCTTATTAAACCAGTTGCACAGGGTGGATTTCCCCCCAAAGCTCCTCCAGAGGGATTAATGGGCAAATCTCCACCAATCTCAGAGTTCAAACCTCCCCCTTTACCTTTTTCGGCAAATCCTATAGCTTCGCTAAGGATTAACTCTTCATGAGCATATGCTTCAAATAACTCAGCTACATCAATTTCATTTAAAGGATCTTTAACTCCAGCCGCATTAAAGGCCATTTTACTTGCAAGTTCCATGGATTTACTAATAGATAAGTCCCTTTCTCCAAGATAATATGTTTCTTGATTATAACCCACACCTATAATCCAAACTGGATTATCTGTAATCTTTAATGCTTGTTTTTCTGGTGCCAATAATAAAGCAGCTACACCATCACAGGGTTGAGCAACCATTAATTCTGTTACTGGATCCGCATAAATCTCAGATTCTAAAACGTCTTTAATTTTTAAATCTGGATGTTGAGCTTCTGCTAAAGCTAATTGGTTTTTTGCAGCATTTTTTCTATTTTTAACAGCGATTTTAGCAATATCTTCAGCACTTACCCCAAATTTTTCCATATAAGCTCTCATCTGAAAGCCAGAAGAACTTATATCATTTACATAGGCTAATGGTCGCTCCCATATAGGATCTGTTTCATATAATCGAGCAGTATGGTATGGAAAACATGATGCCATACTCCCACCCCAAACAACTGCCAAACTATGATTACCAGATAATATCCGCATTAATCCATATAATACAGCATGAGCACCATCCATTTCAACCTTAGATTCATCTTCTAAGTATCCTCCTCCAGGCTCTACAGTTAGTGCATTTGAGATGGTTCGACCATCATAATAATCATTAGTAGCAGAGACTACAGTCGTTATATCTTTCTTTTTGAGACCTGCGCTGTCTAGAGCACCTCGTACCGCCTCAAATATCATCTCATATCTTCCATAATTAGCATTTGAGTATAATTTCACTTGATTATATCCAACAATACCAACTTTTTGCATTGATTTTATCACCCTCTATAGTTTTACGAAACCCTTTATATCTGAAGGGTCTCCTTTTGTTTTTTCTTCCCACTCAACTTTTAATTTCATCCCTAATTTGATTTCATTTGGTTCTAAGTCTAATAATCGGTAAATAATAGCTGTATTACTTCCATCAATTTGAATCATGCCTATTATTTGAGGTTTCTTCACTTTCCTAAATGCTCTATCATTTACTTTGTAATGAGTTATTGTGTAATTCATTAATGTTCCAGTTTCAGGCAAATCAACCCAATTCCCTTCAAGAGGAATCACTTCATTACAGTTGCCACATATTTTTCTTGGAGGTACAAACACTTTACTGCATTTTGGGCATTTATTTCCAATAAATTTCTTATTTTCAAGGTTATCATAAAATTTATCAAGATATTGACCCACCCAGAAGTCAAATTCTGCCCGAATGAAACCTTTATTCGTAACAATAACTTTTTCGGTCATAATTAGTTTTTCGATATTTCTTTAATGATTTTATAATGATTAATATTATGATTAGTAGTATAAATAAATTCTCAATTCTGTTGACAGTGACCTACTTAAAATGGGTGTTATCTATATATTACACTGTTTAAAGTGGATTATTTTACTTTATATCTCTAAATTAAGTTGTATAGATAAAAGGAGAATCTGTAAGAATTATCTTATAATTTTGTATTTTCTATATTTGAGAAGCTATTATCACAATAACTTATTAATTTAAATATGAGATTATATGCATTTTAACCGTAATTATTAGGAAGTGAATTATAAATTGGGTAAATTTTGGAAAAGATTTGATGAAGATTTGCTAGGATCACCTGAGGAAACTATGGGTTTTTCGAGGGATTTACCTTCGTTAAAACAGAGTTTCTTAATTAAGAAATATGATTTTTCATCCTTAGAACAGATTGAAGATATAAAAAAAGAATTGTTAGGGCGTAGAATTCTAATTATTAGTGTAAAAAACCTTCTACAAAAAGTAGATGTTACAAAACTTAAACGAGGAATTGAGGATTTAAAATCATTTTTAAGAGACAATGGTGGTTCTATGGCACGAATTGGTGATGAATATTTGATTCTAACCCCCAATTCTCTTGTTAAGATTGCAAACTAAATTTAAAGGTTAAGGTTATTTATTTCATGATTTAATCTTTTCTTTTTATACCATTTGGTAATTAATTTATGCTTTTTAATATATCTGAGAAGATAAAGAGATAAAAATAAGGTTACAATAGTTTCGATAAGCCATATAAGACGATAAACATATAAGCTCGTATCTATAAGATTTTGTCCAACATAAATTGTGGTACCTTCTTTAATAGTGAATAATAAGAAATCAGGAGATTGTATTATCAATGGATAAAAGATATATATTAATGCATGTGAAGGGAGATCAAGTAAAAGATGTGTTATGCCTCCAATTAAAGCTGAATAAAATGCAACAATAAAAAATTTGCGGTTATATCTTTTATTCTTCAAATTAGTCCATTCATCTATGCCAAAATACCTTAAGGGTTTGAAGATTTTTTCTTTCTTCACAATTTTAGCACTTAAAGGTCCTATGTATCTAGAAAATACTATTGTTAGGATAATCGTTAAGGGAATCGTCCATAATATTAAGCCTAAAAGGCTATGAGTAATTCCTCTAATTGAAAACGGTAAAAAAAAGTCAATTATTACATCTATATCAGGAATAAATGTACTGATGCAAAGTGCTGTTCCATCAAATCTATTTGGATACTTTAATTTAATTAGCAATGCGGGTGCTTGGTGAGAAAGTACAGAACTAGGCATCCAACTTCTATCTTTTTTATATATGAAATAATACTTTTTTTATCATTATCTTTTCTTTCTTTTGCGAAGTATTTCTATAAAGCTTTCTATCTGATTGATAACTTGAGTTTCATTCATTTTTCTAGGGTCATTCATATCGCTAGAGATTACTAAGCAAGGGATATCGTAATCATCCATTAAATGACGTTTTAAATCGTATAATCCACAAGAATTTGGTCGACATGATAAATTTTCATGTAATAACACTCCATCTATCTTCCATTCTCGTACTGTTTCTTCAAATTTTTTGATGCGTGTTTTCAAATCATATATATACCAAAAACTAAGCAGTAATTCAGACATAGCTTCAATAGGTTTACTTAAAACCATATCTTTAGTTACTTTGGGGTTCATATATTTGCTAAATGCGTATGTATAAGGCTCATAAACTATAATAGAATTCCATCTTTCTAGCATGCCAAAGAACTTGAGATTATACCAAAAGGGGATGCCTTCGAACATCAGACGAAATTCTTCTTGCGCAAGTGCTCCTATTCCGTTATCTACTCTTATTTTTGCTTCTCGATACATTCGTTTATATAGTTTAATAGGCTCCTTCAGACCTGGCATTGTAAACAAGGGAAATAATCCTCCAAAAGTATCCCTTGTACTTATTGGACATGGAACTGCCTTTCTTAATTCATAGATGTCTTGCCATACCATACTTAAATCCCATGAATTCTGTGTGATTACCTTAGCTCTTTCTTCATTGTATTCATTCCCAGTAACTTCTTGAATGAAATCAAGAAAATCATGAAGTTGGTCCGCTATATATTTTTTAAAGTAATTATATTGTCTATTATTAGTATTACTGACAACATGTGGTATATCTAGTGTATAATGAGGAACATTTAATCTTTCTGCTTGAACTTCGAACCAATTAACATGCGTATCACATATAACGTCTGTAGATAACATAAAGCTCGGTTTTCCAGTACCTCCCTTAGTTATATCAGCATTGCTTATAACAGCTCCTACATTAGTTTTAAAATAAGAACATAAATCATATGAGAATCCTTCTGCTTCAGCAATTTCAATGAAATCTTTAGAATATTTTTGAGCTGCCGAGATGGTTGCAGAATTTTCGGGTAATATCGGTTGTACATCCATGGCATATAGAAGTTCTACAGGACTGCCTGATGTTGCCCAAGCAGTTGGTTTTCCATCTCGAAACGCTTGCTCAATTGCTAAAAAATGCCGACCCATTACATTTTTTAAACCTTGTGTTGCATTTAGCATCTTTCTATGTTTTGTTTTTTCTTTTGACATTTTACCATCCTCATATTATTTCTGCAAATGCAGAAAATCTGGTTGATAATTGGCTATATGATTCTCTATTATATGTAACTTCTATGAATAAGTAGGGAATCTCAAGTTCTTTAAATTTTTTATTTAAATAGGGGTGATCATATAAGACGGGTTCACAAAATTTCTGTGCTATATTTATCACACCATCAACTCTATAATCTTCCATTAATTTTTCAAGAACATTAAATCTCTCATAAGAGGGATATTTAATAGAATTGATTGGTTTTGTTAAATGGTATTTAGCAAGTGCTTCAATTGGTTCTAAATTTTTGTCCACTAAATTCCAGAAATATTTAGTTCCAACACCTAGATCATCAATAACAACATGAAATCCTAAATGTTCAAGATATTTTATAAATTCAGTATCATCAATTTCAGAACCAGTAAGCAAAATTCTTTTAAGATTTTTTTCTGAAAAAGGGGTTGCAGATTTAAGTTCTTCTAATTTTTTCTCAAGGCGTTCTAATACTTGGTTTTTATTTTGGTATTGAGCATTTTTAACTAGTTCATGAAATTGCGATCCCTTAAGAACCAAATTATTTCTATAATCAGAGATTTCTCTCAATAACTTTCGAATTTTATTCATTTTTTTAATGGCGTCTTTTAACTTTTCCGTTGTAATATCAATATTAAAACATTCTTCTAAACGTAGGATGAGCTCTCTCAGATCATTTTTAAAGAAATTTAGGGCTAAATTATCGCGCTTTCGTGGAGAATTCAGGAAGAACATAAAATCTAGATTTAGGCATTCAATCCATATATCAAATTCTCGATTAGTTCTATCGCATCCATGTGTCCCGATTATTCCTACTATATTTTCATTTAATCCTTTAATTGCTTGTTCAAGGAGGTTTCGAGTCCATACACAATGTGTTGGCGGTATATGCTCATTAGCTTTATCTGGTTCCATCGTAGGATCACCAAAGAATCGATAAGGAGTGAAGCCGGCAGCCATCACAATTTCTTCAGGGGTTTCGACTCCACTATCAAAAATACCAATTTTTTGCATATTTAATTGTCCAACTTACCTATTGATTTTAAGTTAATTATTGTGCTTAATTAAATCCTTTAGAATAAAAAAATGTTTATCTTTTAGAAAATTTATTTAATGTATAGGAAAGCTGTAATCAAAAAATATTTATATTTTTAATACATTTTATAGAATATTCTATTAATTCTCGTTGATCGAAAATGTCTCAACAAACAATACATAGAACTTTGAGTAAAGCAATTTTAAAACCAGAGGTTCGCATAAAATTAAAAATTTGGAACACATATTTAACAGGAAAACTAAAAATGTTTGACAATTATATGAATTTAATTGTTGAAAATGCTAAAGAAATCTATTTTGGTCGTGGAGGAAAAAGAAGTAAAGATCTTGGAACAGTAATGATAAGAGGCGCTTCAGTAATTTTTATTGGTCAAGACCGGGAAAAATTAATTTTCTCTGACACAGATGAAGATAAACTGATGTATAGAGAAGAGTTCGAAGAAAGTTCATCTTAAGGTGTGATATCAATGGGTAAAGGCACTCCAAGTAAGGGAAAAAAAAATAAAGCAGCGTCTCATAAAACTTGTCGTAGATGTGGTAAGCATAGTTATCATCGGAGAAAAAAATTTTGTGCCAGTTGTGGTTTTGGTAGAACTGCGAAGTTACGACAACCAAGTTGGAGAAATAGACATCGCCCTTTTAATGGAAATAAGGGTTTCTATAGGTAGATACTTATTTTCTTTTATTTTTAAATCCTAAAGTAAACTTTACATGCAATTATTTATATTGCATATTATTAATTTTTCATATTAGTATTTGCTTTTATTTCAATGAATTCAATTAAAGTAGGGCATTTTAGTAAGGAATTAGATAGGCTCATAGTTGTAGGAGGAATTATAGGAATAGCAATAGTAAATCGTAATGGTCTAACGATTCTATCAAATCTACCAAGAAATATAGATGAGCGTAAGTTTGGTGCTATGGCAGCAACTATGTTTGGAGCAATGGAAACGGCCATATCAACCTTCTTTGATAAATTAATTAATATAACAGTTGAATTCAATGATTACCAGCTAATTATTTTTGGTGTTGATGAAGAAGTAATTATTGTTTCACTTGCAGATATAAACATAGATCTAGGATTGATTTTCATTGAAATTGAAGAATGTTTAAAAAATCTACAAAATTATACGAAGGGTGATTAAATTGTTAACTAAACATCAAAAAGAAAGATATTCACGACAAATTTTATCTCCTTTTATCGGAGAAGATGGTCAAGAAAAATTATCGAACATTAAAGTACTCCAAGTCGGGGCAGGAGGTTTAGGATCTCCATTTGCTCTCTATCTAGTCGCTGCTGGGATTGGAGAACTCACTATCATAGATAATGATATTGTTTCGATTTCTAATTTACAACGACAAATTTTATATAATGAAAATCATATCGGTATTGAAAAAATTCAGGTTGCAAAGGAAGTTCTTTCTAATTTAAATTCAGAAGTTAAAATAAATGTATTTAAGGATTATTTAGATGAAAATTCTATTAAGAAGTATATAAAAGATCAAGATTTTATTGTTGACTGTAGCGATAATTTCAAAACCAAGTTTTTAGTTAATAAAATTGCTGTTGAATATAATTTAAAATGTGTTATTGCTGGAATAAAAGATTTTTTTGGTCAAATAATGACAATTGACCCAAAACGCACTGCTTGTTATCAGTGTGTTTTTAATGAGCCGGAAACTATAAATCAAGATTCAGAACCTTTACCAGTAATTGGAGTGACCCCTGGAATTTTAGGAACTTTAGAAGCCTTAGAGGTCATTAAAACATCATTAGGCTTACCGAATTTAGAAAATAAGTTATTTATGGTTAATCTTATTAATCTCATGTTTGATAAAATAGATTTAGTTAAAAATGAAACTTGTATATGCTCAAAATAGGAGATAAATTAAAAAAATAAAGTTTTTAGATTTTTTCTGTTTATAACTTCTTTCGAGTAACTAGGAATGAAACACAGCCATATAAGAATAAATTAAGTATTCCAAATAGAATCATTGCTATATACAGATCCGTCGGTCCATAATAGTACACTAAATAAATATATACCAGAAAATATAGAGTACTTGTGGGATTAGACCCGAATACACCAATAATAATTGCGTAAACCGCTATGCAAACTAAAGCAGTCAATAACCAAGACATAAACGCAATTGTAGTGCTATCTGCTATAGTTCCACTAATGATTACAGTAAGTATTGGAGGAACTACATAATAAAGAAACATCATTACATCTAATAATGGATCGGTTGTTTGAATTAATGCTATAATTCCTTGATCAACCCACGCAACAGCTGGAGATGTAGTAATAGGACCAAACATAAATGATATTATGAGAATAGGCGCATCTGGTACAGATGCTAAAGGGGAAGAATATACTATGATGAGAGCGAATACAAGATTTAATCCTAGGTAAATCAATAATGATGATAAAAACGTTTTTATAAAATTCATAAGTATCTAACCAATTTTTTTAAATTTTTGAGATTTAGATTCCTTTAATTATTACTTAATCGTTTTAAATATATAAATATATTAGAGTTTATTTTCATTTAATATTAATTTACTCTAACATCGATGATATATTAATATTAAAATAATATTGAGATATATTGGCTTTTAACTTTTGATTATTTTGAAGGAATAAAATAAAAAAGAAATATCATTTTTCATATTGTGGATTTTTAGTAAAAAATTCTTTAAATATTTCACCATTTTTGACATAATCAGCAGACGTTCTTGCTCCTACAAACTTACCAGTCTGAGGCAATTCCTTTTTAACTTTTGCAGGAACTCCGACTGCTAACATACGTCGTGGGATCTCTTTATTAACTAAAACAGCTCCAGCGCCGATTTGAGCTCCTTCTCTAACTATAGATCTATGTAAAACATTAGATCCAATGCCGATTACACACCCATTTTCTATTGTACAAGGTCCGTGTATCATCGCATGGTGCCCTATTATACAATGATCACCTATTTCAACAGTGGACCCAATTTCATTATGGATTGTAACATTTTCTTGTATACTAGTGTTCTTTCCTATTTTAATAGTACCCCAATCTCCTCTAAGTATTGCGCCAAACCATATATTTGTACCTTCATCAATATACACGTCTCCAATAATAACGGCAGTAGGCGCAATAAACGCAGAATCGTGTATCTGAGGTTCCGTTCCTGTTCTTGGACTAGGCATAATTATTGGCATAAAATATCACTTTAAAGTTACTTCTTTGATTTAGAATTATATAAAAGATAAAATAATTATGGAATTCTGAAAATAAAAAAAGATTATTTATTAATTATAACTTATTCAAATAGAAAGCCTTGATAAATTAAAAGTTATTAAAATGGATAAATTAAACAATGTCAGACTAACTCAAAAATACTCTAATCTTTATAGATCGATAAATGAAGAGTTTATTAACATTCATCCAATTCAAAGGGGTGGGTTATTAACCCCTGAAGCCTATAAAGCATTGATAAGTTATGGAGATGGTTATTCAATTTGCGATAACTGTCTTAAAGGGAGAATTGACGAAATCGAAAATCCTCCAGTTGTTGATTTTTTAAAAGATATGGCAACTTTCTTAGGTATTAATAATGTTTTACCTACTGCTGCTGCAAGAGAGTCAAAACGCCTAGTAATGGAAGCATTAGCTAAAAAATATCCTAAGAGAAGAACTGTTGTAATAGATAGTTTGGCACATTATACTACCTATTTAGCAATTGAAAATAATTATCTAAAAGTTAAGGAAGTACCCAATTCAGGAGAACCCGAATACATTTTGGAAAGTGAGAAGTATGAGAATGTAATTAATGAGGTTAAAAGGGAAACAGGACAACTACCCCTATTGGTTGTTTTAACTCATGTTGATTATAAATATGGAAATTATAATAATCCTAAACCGATAGGGGAAATCTGTAAAAAGTATGAAATCCCGTTTCTTTTAAATGCGGCATATTCCGCAGGAATTTTACCTATTAACTGTACTGAGAATAATATTGATTTTATTGCATGCAGTGGTCATAAATCAATGGCAGCATCTGGTCCAATAGGACTCTTAGGATTTAATAGTCATTATTATGATGATATAATTAAACTTTCTGAGATAAGAGGAAACCTGACTTCAAAATCTTTTCCAAATAAAATTTGTACAGTTCTGGGGTGTCCACCAGTTTATGGTGCTCCTTTAATTACATTAATGGCAAGTTTTCCAAGTATAGTCAAAAGAACTCAGAAAGAGAATGTTGATGAAGAATCCAAAAAGGCCAATTATGTGATTAATCAGATTAAAGATGTTAATGGAATCAGTATACTAGGAAAATTACCAAAAGTTCATACATTGACAAATATAAAAACAGAATGTTTCGCAGAGATTGCTAAATCACATCCACGTAAAGGGTTTTTTGTTAGAGATGAATTTAAAGAAAGGGGTATTATTGGAATGGCTCCAGGCATTTCCCAAGAAATGAAATTTAATACATATGGTCTTACATGGAATCAAGTAAAACATTTTGTTTCTGCGTTTTTAGAAATTTCTGAGAAATATAATATAATTTAATTGTTTATATAAAAATTGCTAAGAAAAAAAATGAATGTTAAACATTTACAAAAAGAAATATTAAAACTAAAAAACCAAAATGATGTAATAATCCTCGCACATTATTATCAACCGATAGAAATTCAAGAAATTGCAGATTTTTTAGGAGATTCCCTCGGATTATCAAGAATTGCCAAAGAAAAAACTAATACTGAATATATTATATTTGCTGGTGTAGATTTTATGGCAGAAACAGCTTCTATATTAAACCAAGATAAACATGTTTTAATTCCCAATCCTGAATCATGTTGTCCTATGGCTGCTTTTCTTACACCAGAAAAAGTGATTGATTTTAAAAAGAATTTTCCTGAGACCCCAACTGTATTATATGTCAATTCTACTGCAGCTGTCAAAGCTGAATCTGACATTTGCTGTACATCGGCAAATGCTGTCAATATAGTTAAGAATATTAGCAAAGAATTTGATGTAGATAGTGTTTTATTTGGACCAGATGCAAACTTAGCTGATTACGCTGAACAATTATCAAAGATTAAAACTATTAAAATGCCCCCAAAAGGTCATTGTTATGTACATTCTCAAATTAGTATTGAAGATATTAAGGCTACAAAAACTCAATATCCAAATGCAATAATTCTTGTTCACCCAGAATGTATAAGGGGTGTGAGAGAATTTGCTGATTTTGTAGGCTCTACCTCTCAGATGTATAATAGAATCAAGAATAGTTCTTCTGATGAACGTGAATTTATAATTGGAACAGAAATAGGCTTACTTGAAAGAATGTCGCAGGATTTTCCCGATAAAACATATTATTTAGCTAAGGAGAAATTAATCTGTTATAATATGAAAAAACATAATCTTGAGTTAATTAAATATTTGTTAGAAAATTTAGATGATAAATTTCACGAAATAAAAGTACCTTCAAAAATTGCTAAAAAAGCTATACAACCAATAGAAAAAATGCTCTTATATTCTTAAACAGAGTCCGGTAATAAAGTAAGAATATTTAAATTCAACTCAATCTTGGAACCACTTACAATTTTTTGTTGAAGTAATTTTCCCTCTTCAGACATGGATAATTTATGTGATTGTGAAATCACTTCCAATAATTTCTCTCTCTCTATATCTAAAAATCCCATTTCGATAGCATTCTTAACGATTAGATTTAAAACCAATAATTGAAATTGTTCTTCAATAGCATCCCATATTAAACCCATTTCTTTTAATTGTTCTGTTATTTCTTCAGCTATAATATCCAAGTCATAAATCATATCATAGATCCCTTCTTGAAGATTAATTATCTCATCAATTAGTCTATCTTTAATGAGTCTAATAGTCGTTGTTCCTACTAGATCTTCCTCATGAAAAAAGAAATCATTATTCTCCCGTTTAATTAAATAAAATCCGAAATCACTTTTTATTAATTTAATTCTAGCTAAATAATTGATTGCTTCTCTTGAAACATTATATAAATTACAGAATTGATCTAAATTTAATTTGTAACCAACAAACTTTTGAGTACTAGATTTATCAAAATGCCAATATTTTCTTGCTAAGGCTCCTTGACCCTGAATAGAGTTATAAAAAATATAAAATAGTGATAAATATAGATCTCTATCTTGTTGTAATTTAAAAAAATTATCTCCTATTTTAGAAATAATCCTTACAATATGTATAATAAATGGGTCTTCTATGTTTATTTTTTTATAAAAATCTATTAAATCTTCAAGCTTTCTAACATTTTCTTTTAATTCATTAATTATGAATAATTCATCTTTTAGTTTCAAAGGTTCTTCTCCAAGCTTTTCTATGCCTTTGTCAGTAATTACGTAACCTTGGTATTGTTTATTTGTTATCTTATCTGTTATAAGTTTTTGTTCAACATTTCCTTTCTTACTATGGATATTCAGATATTTTGAAACTGTGGATCTACTCAAATTTGAATATTTTATTAAACTAGTAAATCTTTGTGGCCCTAAATTTCTAAGAATGAATAAAATTCTCCTATTATTATCTTCAATATTGCTAGATTTTTTTAACAGTTCATTTTTTAACTTTTTCGATAGATTCCAGCTTTCCATTGTTTTATATATATTATTTTAAATATATAAACCTATACTTTTTTTCTATACTCATACTAAAAAATTTTTTTTAGTTAAAAATAGGAAAAAGAGTATAGTTTAAAAGTAGATATAAAATTAATCAAGACTTCAATTCTTTCTTTGATCTAAGAAAAGAAATATGAGATCGAAATATGGTTAAATATAAATACGCTGTTATTATTCTTTCATTCGGAATTAGAAATTACTTAAAGATAGTATAATAAACAATGTTAGTAGAAAACCCAAATCTATTAGAAAGAATTATTGAAATTGAAAAAAGATTGGATAAAATAGAGAATCGCATATCAGAATTAGAAAAAAGAATAGGTCGTTTTCCATATAAACCATCACCACAACCAAGCCCCTTTCCTCAACCCATTAAGCCACCTGGACCCCCTGGACCTCCTCCAGAGCCTTTTAGATTTTAAGTATGTCTACCTAATTGAAATATCTACATAATATAAACTTCAGTCTAACTAAGAAGACCATAGACCTTAAGTAAAAATTTTCTCATTATTAAATTAAATAATTAAAAATAATTTGAAAAAAAATGACTCAATATAGATTTAGACTTACTGGAGTTCCTCCAGATCAAGCAATAAAGTTGATTGAAGTGGATCCAAACCAATCCATAGCTGACATCAAAAAGACAGTTCAAAGAGAATATAAACTTAACCCAATTTTAGCAATTCAGTTCATTTTTAAAGGCAAGGTACTTCCAGATGATTTAAAATTTGCGAAAATTGGCATTCATCCAAAAAAAGACGTTATAACTGTAATGGCTACACAGGCAGGCGGGGTTTAAAAAAACATCACGGGAGTTTTAAGAGAAAATAAAACCGGCTTTTAATTTTCTCATTCATCTCTTTTTTCCTAATTTTTAACCTTTTTTTCTTAAAGTCAAATTTTTTTAATAAGCTATAATTTGAGAGCTTATTATGAGCAATAAAACTCAGATAGCAATTAAAAAAATAGAAGGTAATGATATAAAAACTGCTGTTTTTTCCGCTCTAGAATTAATTGGTGCTCAAATGCTAATGAATAAAGAGGGTATGACTATGCTATTAAAACCAAACTTATTAATGGGGAAACCACCCGAAAGAGCTGTTAATACAAATCCAGAGGTAGTTCGTTCAGTAATTCAATGGGTAAAGCAATTTAATCCATTAAAAATTTACGTCTGTGACTCTGCAGGAGGACAAAAACCTGGTATTACTGAAACTGCGATGAATGAGAGCGGAATTAAAGCTATTTGCGAAGAGGAAGGTGTAGAATGTATGCCGTTTGAAAAAACTGAGAGAGAACGTTATGAGGTGCCAGCCCCTCTTGATTTAAAAGAATTCACTAGTTCTCATTTGTTAAAAACTGCAGATCTAATCATAAATATTCCAAAAATTAAGACGCATTGGCAGTGTCTCCTTACCTGTTGCATTAAAAATATGTTCGGTACTATACTATTAGGCAATAAGGCAAAAACTCATGCTCAATTTCCCACTCTAGACCGGTTTTGTTCTGCATTAGCAGATATTTATTCTGTTTCGAATCCTCAATTAACCATAATAGACGGATATTTATGTCAAGAAGGAAAAGGTCCATCTCAAGGAGATGTCGTGGAATTAGATTTAATTTTAGCCGGTTACGATGGAGTTGCTTTAGATACAACTGTATGTAAAATTATTGGTTTTGACCCAACTGAAGTTATATATTTGGCCAAAGCCGAAAAAAAAGGATTAGGAACTACTAATTTAGAGGATATAGAATTTTTAGGAGAAAAAATTGAAAATATTAGGAGAGATTTCAAGCGTCCCAGGAAACGTCCAATTTCAATGCCATTACCAAAATGGCTGGCAGATTATGTGGGTAAAACTATTTTTAAGGCTAGTGTTAAATTCAGCCGTGAAAAATGTAAATTATGTTCAACGTGTTGGAGTAATTGCCCTGGAGATGCGATTAGACCTCCACTTGAAATAAAAAAAGGGAATATCCCACGATGGATTAAAAAAAAATGTATAACATGCTATTGTTGTGTAGAATTATGTCCCCATGAAGCTGTTGACTTTAAAATAAATTATGTTAAAAATGCTTTGTTTTCATGGCCATGCATTAGTTTAATCCTTATTATATTATTTATCATTTCTTTGTTTATATGGGTTTTCTAACTAGAGCGAAATAATATACCTTTTCAATTTTTATAATTGATTACAATTTTTTTCTTATATCTTTAGAAATTTCAATATCTTTTTCTTTGAGTTTTACGGGTTTAGCTGGATCGATTGGTGTATAGCATGCCCAGCATACATTTTCCATGGTACTTAATGCTTCAGAACATTTAATACAATAGAGTGCATCGCATTCTGGACAAAGATATATTGATCTTAACAATTTTCCCTTACAAACTAGACAAATTTTCCGTTCCCTGTGAAATATTACCTCTTCCTCTGTGACTTTTTGAGGTCTGGTGAATATTCCTAAAACCTGCGATTCTAGTCTTTTTTCTGCTTCTCGACTCTCTGAAATAATTTCAGACTTTATATTGTTTATTATAAGGAAGAATATTATGTATATATACACAAATGCTACAAGAAATTCAATAATAAATTGAAGCGCCAATTCATTGATAATATCAATATATAACATAACTACAAGAAAAGGAATTGTTAAAATTGCAAATAAGACCCAGTAAGTTAAAGCTCGAGATATGATTTTCGGATTAATAAGTGTAGGGAGTATAGTGATGCAACAACCTGAAATTAAAAGGAGAGGTCCCAATATTAATGGATAAACATCGAGATTTTTATGAACTTTCTTAGCTAAATTTAATGAAATCACAAATAATAAAAATCCGAATAATAAAAATGAAGAAACGGCTTTAAACTCAAGATGGGACCATTTCGTGTAGAGATATAATACAAGAGGAACTAAGATTAATAATCCAAGTATTATAGGATAATTAAATATATATCTAGCTATTGTTGAAAAGGGAGTGTTGAAAAGGGATCCTTCTATGGGAAGAATAATTTCTATTGCTATTAAAATCGCGTAAATAATTGTTAAAAAATATCTTGTGCGCTTTATGATTATATCAAAAGCTAATATAAAGAACAATAACCCAATTCCGAGTGAAATATAACTTAATCTACCAAGAATTTCATAAGGTGATTTAACAATATCATAATCGCCGTAAAAAATGTTATTAATAAACGTTCCTTGAACTTGAAAAACTTGAAAATAAGTAAATGTTAAACTTAGTGCGAAACCAAGGGGAAGACTTGATAATCCAAACATAATGACTTTTTCATTAAAAACTTCCCTCTTTCTCGCTTTATATATAAAATATATTGCACACATTAATGCTATTGCTAGTGCAATTCCCCAAAAGAATCGTTCTAAGGGATCCCATATCGGTACAATTGCCATGCTTTCAAACTCTGGTTAAATTTTTAACTAAAAATTTACATTGAGACTTATTTAAATATTAACCTATTTATCTATATAAGGCTTAGTTCATTAACCAATCTTTTAATGATTTTTATTACTTGTAAAGCTGCTTGTTGAATTTTTTTGGTTAAATTAATTTCAAAAAAAGGAAGATCAATATTATCACCTAAGTCATCAAAATTGATTTTTTCACCTTTATAGAGTTTCAAATCCTTAAAGCCCTCAAGACTTTCTGGAACAAATCCAATCATGAACACGTTTAAATCAGGTAATTTCTCCAAGATTAAATCAATTACAATATGGACTGGAATCGTATGTGTTGAAATTGGAACTGAATCACATATCGATTCTCTTTCTATTAGTGCAACAGTTCCAGGTGGCTCATTTAATGTGCAAGTATCTAATATGACCAAATTTGTAGGGGAGAAATCAATTATTTCATCGATTCGAGCCATAGGATCTATTCCACCATTTATAAATATAACTTTATCAGTTGAATATGATAATAGTTCGCTGATAATATATGGCCCTACTCCATCATCAGTTAATTTCTCTTCTCCAATTCCCATAAATACTATTTTTCTTGCTTTATTCAGTTTATTCAGAATTTTTTCGTAAAATTCTTTCATGATCAATTGAGTAAGGAAGATACTCTAAATTAAATTTTATTTTTAGCATTTAGAATTATTAAATGTGGATTTTTTATCATTTAAAGTAAATCTTATATTCTAATAAATTTTGATTTTATTATGCTATTAAAAGGGAAAAACATTGTAATTACTGGTTCAGGAAGGGGAATTGGTAAAGCTATTGCGATTGCTTGTTCTAAAGAAGGAGCAAATATCGGATTAATGTCTCGAACTCTTGAAGAGTTAACTCAAACTAAAGAAGAAATCATTTCTCTCGGTATTGATACAAATGTAGTTGTAAAAAAAGTAGATATTACCAAATATGATGATGTGGTAGATGCATTTAAAATATATTATAACGAGTTTGGCCTGTTAAATGGAGTTATTGCTAATGCTGGCTATTCACGAATGTGGGCAACTCATGAATTTAAAAATGAAATATTCTCCCAAATTTTAAATGTTAATGTATTAGGGGTGTTTTTTACATTTAAAGCGGCTTTTCCATATATGAAAAAAGATGATAAAGAGAATAAAGCGAGATTTATAATTACTGGGAGCGAAGCATATCCAATTGCTCCCATAAGACTTACTGCGTATGTTGCCAGTAAATTTGCTGTTGTAGGAATGCAAAAATCTATGGTAGCAGAATATAAGAGAGAGAATATCACTTTTAATATGGTATTGCCAACACAGGTGGATACACGCTTATTAAGAGGAAAGAATGCGGGAGATGGAAACAAACCAGATTATGTTTTAAATCCTTGGGATTTAAATGATTATTACATTTTCCTATTAAGTAATGATGCTAATAGGGTTAATAATGCTTTAATCTTTACTAACGATATTAATGAAGTTAAAAAGTTATTAGTAGGGGCACCTTCGGAAAAGAAAGAAAATTGGGAGACTTTTAAAGATTATTTAGAAGAGAAGGCTCCAAAAGTTTATGAAAACGTTAAGAATCTCGGAAAATTGGTGGATTTCATAATATCTAGACAAGTCTAACAAATTACTTTTCTTAAATATTTTTCCTATAATAATAATTTAAATGACCAAGGAATAATTTTTTCTAATTAACTTTCTTATTATGATTAAATTCATTAAACATCAAATACTATAATAAATTGGAAAATGACAGAAAAAGCTAATGAAAAAGCAGAGAAAAGTCAGTTCGAGGCAGTTCTCGAGGAAGATAAAGTCTTTATCTATGATAAAAAAGCTATCGAAGAATTTTACAGCAATTCCTATATTGGTACCCTAGAAGAGAGTGATAATGGAGAACAGAAGCTTATTTTGGAACCAATAGAAGTACTTCTCTTATGTGAAAGAAATAGGATTCTATTATGGAAAGATAATGATAAAAGCAAGGAAATATATGATTTTGAAAGTTTACTAACATTTTTCACTCAGTATGACCCAAGATTATGGCAAAAATATATAATTTATATGGATTTACGTAAAAGGGGTTATGTTGTACGAGCTGGATATGGTGATGGTCTTGATTTTCGTGTGTATAAGAGGGGGGTAGATTTTGAGAAAAATGCTGCTAAATATTTAATTTACCCTATTTTTGAAGGATCTCCAATAGAGTTAAAAGATTTGGATAAAATGTCCCGAGTAGCAATGAGCTCTCGTAAAGATTTAATTGTTGCTACTGTTGATCGGTTATCTAAACCAATTTATTATAGTGTTAATAAGTTTGAAATAATTAGTAAATTAGAAGCTGATGAGGAAGAAAATGTCAGATAAGTTCGCATGTGATACGTCTGTTATTTTTAATGGGCTAATTTTAGATTTGATTGAAGATGGAGAATTGGGTGAATATCCAGAGATTTTCATTTCCAGCGTAGTTGTTGCTGAAGTAGAATACAGAACTAATATTCAAAAAGAAATTGGGTTCTTGGGTTTAAATGTTCTTAAAAGACTTAGACAGTATCATGATGACAATAAAATTAAGCTACACATAATTGGAAAAAGACCTACCAGAGAAGAAATTAAAATGGCTCCTGGTGGAGAATTAGATGCGTTAATTAGAGAAAGTGCTCGAGAAAATGAGGCTGTTTTAATTACATCAGATAGGATTCAAGGAGATGTAGGTATTTTTGAAGGAATTAAAGTAATGTCAGTAAAGGAAAAAGTAGCACCAACAGAAGTTACTTCAGTTTCACTCAAATTAATTGATTTTTTTGATGAAAACACAATGAGCGTCCATTTAAAGCAAGGATTGCCTCCATATGCGAAAAAAGGTAGTCCAGGTAATTGGTATTTAGAAAGAGTAAGAGAAGACATAATAACTAAAAATCAAATAGAAGAAATAGCAATTGAAATTATAGAATTTGTAAGGGAAGATGCTCATTCCTTCGTTGAAATTGAAAAGTTTGGTGCCGTCGTAGCTCAATTACGAGAATTTAGAATAGTTATTACTCGCCCTCCTTTTTCTAATGATGTTGAACTAACTGCAGTACGACCACTCGTTAATTTGACGTTATCAGATTACACCATCGACTCAAGACTCCGCAAACGTCTGGAAAAAGCAGAGGGAATTCTAGTTGCAGGACCGCCTGGAGCGGGTAAGAGCACCTTTTCAGCAGCATTAGCAAATTACTATTTACGCCAAAATAAGGTTGTAAAAACATTAGAAAGTGTGAGAGATTTACAAGTTAAACCAGAAATCACACAATATACTAAGCTTGAAGGAAGTCTTGAAAATTCAGCAGATATCCTACTATTGGTTCGACCTGATTTTACAATATTTGATGAAGTAAGAACAACAAAAGACTTTCAAGTTTATGCTGATTTTCGATTATCTGGAGTAGGTATGGTAGGCGTTGTGCATTCATCTTCTGCAATTGACGCAGTTCAGAGATTTATCGGTAGAATTGAACTTGGTATGCTCCCCTCAATAATAGATACTATCATTTTCATTAAAGATGGAGATATTTCAAGAGTCTTAACTATAAAAATGACAGTGAAAGTACCCCATGGCTTTAGGGATAAAGATCTTGCTAGACCAGTTGTTGAAGTAAGAGATTATAAAACAAGACAGTTAGAGTATGAAATGTATTCCTTTGGACAAGATATTGTTGTAAATCCAATTATTCCAATAAGATCAGAAAAATATAGAAAACTTAATAGCTTCTCTAGAGAGATGAAATCAAGTAAGGTAAAATTCCAACTTGATGTAGAAGTCGAAAGGGAAAAAATAGTACTAAAAGCTGAGCCAGAATATGCTAGCAATAACATCATTGTTATTGCTGATAATCAACCAATTTTTACAGGTTCATTAAGTCAGAAAAGTGATATCTCTTTATCATTATCAAAAAAAGAAGGAAAAAGAGTTCTAAAAGAATATAATAAAAATAAAGTTTTATATGGGAAATTAAAATAATTTTTCTGGAATTTAATTAAACATTATAGACGAACTATTTTTATTTAGCATTTCCTTAACTTTTTCTAAAATTTGAGGAAAAATTTCTTCGATATAATTATCAAATCTTAAATCTGCCACAAAATCATAAGGAGTTTCTCCTTTATTTAAGATTATTAATTTTGCTCCATTTCGTTTGGCGATACCTGGCATATTAGCTGCTGGTGTCACTACTAAAGATGAACCAATTACAAAAAATACATCAGTATTTTCAGATCGCCTAATTGACTCTTCTAACTCGTCATAAGGCAATGGATCGCCAAAATTAACGATACTTGAAATGATTCTACCACCACAATGAGGACAATCAGGTTGACCTTTTCGAACTTGATTTGTTCTATATCCTGGTCCCCATTTTGCTTTATCCCACCCTGCTTCTTCGAATGTCATCTTCCTATTACATGACAAACATTTCATGAAATACATGTTACCATGAAGTTCTGCTAATTTATCAAAAGGAATACCTGATTTAGCATGTAACCCATCTACATTTTGGGAAATCAAATAATCTAGCTTACCCATTTCCATTAACTCTACAATTGCGTAATGGTTAGGATTCGGTTTTACCTGATCCCATGGGGGTGTCTTAGGTGGAGGCAGTCCCTTATCACGTCTTGTCCATACTCCATCCGGCCCACGATAATCTGGTAAGCCTGAATCAGTGGATATTCCTGCTCCGGTAAATACAACTAAATTTTCTGAATCAAAAATCCATTTTGCTGCTAGATTAATTTTCTCTTCAAGACTCATACTTAAATAAAAAACTAATTGAAAATATAAAGCTAATTACTTTCGCTTAGATTGAAACCTTTAGCTGATTTTATTAAGAATAAGTTATAAAACGGATTTAATTTGTCAAAATAAATCTACAAATTTCCAAAACTAAATAGTGTATTTTAAAAATATTAAACAAAATTGTCTATTTGGGATTATTAATACCTAAATATTTATATACAATTTTAACGAATTAATAATAAAATGATTGGGTTGAGGAACCTATTACATACGTAGTTAATTTCAACGAAAATGCATTAAGAAATACTGAAATGGAATATATTAAAGTAAATTTTAATCCTGATCAATTAAAATTGATTCAAAATATTGCTAAGCGTTTATGTGAACTTATCAATGTATCTATACCTGCTATGCGAGGTATAATTTGGCATGCGTTGAGCGAATGGCAGAGGAAATATAATAAATCAATAACTGAAATAACTAAGATGTCAATGAGTAAAAGGATTATTGCTGCAAAAGAGATTTTCAATATTGGAAAGAGAGAATTGAAAACAATGTTAAATGAACCTAAAGAACAAAATGAATTGCTCTTGGATATTATATTTGAACGGGCTTTCAAATATTATATGGAATATATAAATAAATTAAGAGTGTAATTTTCTTTTTGTTAAAAAATCAATCCTCTCTCGATCCAAGGATGTTAATTAATATTCCTAAATTTTCTTCAAGCTCATAATCTCTTATCTTATTGAATGGTTCTTCAATATTCATTAAATCTAACAAATTATGAGAATCACATCCAATAGCAACCAAAATGTTATTCTCTTTTAATTTATAAAAAAAATCTTGAAACTTATATGCATAATATTGCGAATAACTGGAATTAAATTCATAGTAAATATTAAATTCTTTTAAAAAAGGTATTAAGACGTCAAAATAACTATAAATGAACATTGATGGATCAAAATGAGCTAAACCTAAAATTGGGAAACTTTTATTTTTAAGATATTTCTTTTTCCAAGATTTAAGAAGAGTCTTTATAAATGCTATACCTTCAGGGCTCTCGAGATACTCGAAAAGGATAATATCAAATTCAAATGGGTTTATAAGATTTAAAATGTAGCTTTTTGAACTACTTAAATCTATTTCAATACCCTTAAATACTTTTAAATCAATATCCTCCCTTTTTAAATATTTTTGACATTGCTTAATTTCTGAAATATAATTAAAAATTTTTTCTTTAGAGTCTAAAGTGGGTATAATGCCTGCTTTCCAGGAATTTGTGAAATGATCAGTTATAGCTATATATTTTAATTTATATTCTATTGATTTTCTTACTATTTGTTTTATATTATTTCTTCCATCTGAATACTTTGAATGAATATGCAAATTCAGCCGTGGAAAGTCCATATATTTAAAAAAGAATTATAATTTTTGATTTTTAGTTAAATAATTGTTAATTTTAAATTCCAAGCTGTTTTAATTCTCTATTCCTATACCACAATATTACTGTGCTAAAAAATAGGACTATGCCAAAAAACATTAAGGTTGAAATAAAGAGAAATCTTCCAGCTTCTTTAGATATTATTGTTGTACCAAGATTTATTTCTTCAATAACAATCGTATTATTCAGTAATAGGTAAACGATAGAAAATATAAAAATGACAGAAACAAATTGTAATAATATTATTAAAGTATTTACTCCATGAATGATTTTTGATCTTTTTTTTCCTAATTCAATTATTTGTGCATTCCCAAATCTGATAGCTACTTTTGATTTATCGACTTTTTTAATAAAAAAGTAAATAACTTGACGAAGAGGGAATAGATCAAAGACAATCGTGCCAATTGTAAACACACTAACAATTATTAATATCCTATTCATTGAGACAATGGTTGAATTAACACTTGAGAAGTTGTTTATCATCCAAATAACAAATCCAATCACAATAACTACAAAAAATTTAATTCCAGCTAATGTTAACGAAATGGAGGGTTTATCCGCAATTGATAATAAGTAATACGCCACACCAATAATAGAAATAATTATTGCTAAAAAAAGAGCTTCAATCCAAATAATTCCAAATAAGACTGCAAAGGTTAAAAAGCAGATAAATAATAAAGTTGGAAGAAAAGGGTAAAATGGGGCTTTAAATGGCCGATCTAATTCTTTCCTTTTATGTCTTAATTTAACAGCAGCATAATTAACTGAAGCTAAAGCAATAAAAAAAATAAGATTTGTAGTTTCAGCGGTTAATCCTATTCCTGCAAAAATTGTAAAGATAATGGTCAAAAAAGCAGTAATCATTAAAGCTAGTGCAGGCATATCAGTTCTTTTCTTTATGGCTCTAATTTTTTTTGGAATATACCTATCTCTTGCTAATGCAGTTATAACACTTACTGCTGATCCAAGAGCGGCATTAATAGCTATTGTTGTGGAGATTAAAGCAGCCGCCGCCATAAAATAAAATCCAAAAGGGCCCAGAATATTACCTAGAACATCGGCTAGTAAAAAAGGCCTTCCTGTTGAGCCTATCTCTATGTTTAGTAGAACCGTTATAGTTATTGATAAATATATACCTAATGTTATTAAAATTGCATAAATATTTGTCTTTGGTGCATTTCTAGAAGGGTTTTTCAAATCTGCATTCAAATATGCTAAGTTAGATGTAATTGATGTAAATAAAATAAATAACAAGGAGAATGCTGAAATAACTCCAAAGAAAGTAGTACCTGAAAATAAATAATCGGAGTTAAAACTTGATGTTTGAAAGATTGGAGATATTATCAAACCCGAAAATATGAAAAAAATAAACATTCCAATTAGAATAATAGTAGAAATTAATAAGGCTCTGATAGCAATTTTCTGTGTTCTAAATATTACCAGACTTGTTAATAATAGAGGTAAAATACTTATAAGAACTATATATAGGGGATCTATATCTATAAAACTTATATTTAAAACTTCTTCAATTACTAAAGCAAAAGTTTGTGCTGAAAATGAGCAAGCAGCGATATTAGCAATCCATAAAAAAAATCCAATAATAAATGCTAAAAAGCCACCTAAACCTTCTTTAGTGAAATTATAAGCACCTCCAGCGATCGGTAAACTTGTAGATAATTCTGAATAATTAAGACCAGTAAAAAAAATTAAAATTCCACATAGAATCAAACTTACTAAAATTCCAGGTCCTGCAAATGCAATTCCATCGCTTAGAAGAATAAAGATAGATCCTCCTATTCCACAACCTATCCCATATATTACTGCCTGAGATAATTTTAGAGTCCTTTTTGGTAAAGTCTCTTCCTTTTTAGATTCACTCAATTTTAATCGTCAGTTAATATTTTTTAAAATTAGAAGTTTTTAAGAAACTATTAATTTTAAGATTTCTCGAGGTGAAATATTCCAGAAATTATTGAAAATATAGCGCTAATTAATAGTAATAATCCCAGAACCCCCAAACTGAAACTTCCAAAATTTATAATCTGAACATCTCCAAAATTGATAAAATTAAACATATCACCTACTACAAGAATAATAAAGAACACCCCTACACCTATCAATATCCCACCAAAGAATTTTGAAAGTTTATAGATGAATGATAAAGTCTCTAATCTGTGAATTCTACTTTCCTTATCTCTTATTTCTTCTTCTTGATTCTCTAATTCTATTTTTAGTTTTTGAAGTAATGCTTTAGACTCATTTGTGCTGTTATCAATGACTTCTTTTGCTTTAACAAGTTTATCATGTTCAGTTTGCATATATTCTAATTTTTCTGTAAGTGAATTTAACCGCTCTTCTCTTTCAATATATTCCTTATTGGTAATTTCAATATCTTTTTTCAAATCCTCTATTCTTTTTTCATTAGCTTCAATTAAAGTTTCTTTTTTAGAAATTTGTTCATCATAAGCTTCTATATTATCATTCAGACCTTGAATCCTTGATTCAACATCAATTAATTGTTGTTGCTTTTCAGTTAATTGAACTTTATACTTTGCTAAAAGTTCTTCATATGTTTGTCTTTGTTTTTCCATTTCAGGAAATCCTTCTTTATAATCTTCAATATGTTGCTCTATGACTTTTATTCTCTGTTCTTTTTTCTCTAACTGTTCCGTAAGCAGTTTTTTTTCTTCCTCTTTAGCTTCGATTTCTTTATTCGTATGGTCTAATTCAAACCTATTTTTTCCAATTGAAACTTTTAAAGTCTCATTTTCTGCTGTTAGGCTTTTAATTTTCTTATCTAAAGCTTCTGCTTCTTCTCTCTGTTTTTCTAAAAGTTGTTCTTTTTCTTGAAATTCTTGATTAATTTTAGCTATTTTTGATCTTAAATCATCCTGGGTTGCGACTTTTTCTTTTACACTATCAGTAAGTACTATTAAATCTACCTGCCTAGCTTCATAGGTTTTGATTAGTTGCTCATTATTTTTTATTAGTTCCTTATATTCCTCTTCTAATGTTTCTTTACTCTCTTTGGTAATTTTTATTCTCTCATCTAAGTTTTGCATTTCTTCATTTTTCCGATTGTATCGATCCTCTAATGCTTTTATTGTTTCTTCGATAGCAGTTAGATAATCTTCTTTATCATCGATTTTTTTTTTAACTTGCTCAAGTTTTTCTTGTTTGTTCTTAATTTCTTCACTTAATTCCTCTATCTGAGTTTCTTCTTTTTTCCTTGGCTCCTCTTCAGTTTCGCCATTTTTAATAGTATCAGAAATATCTTCAATGCTATTTTCAAAACTCCTTAACTTTTTATCTATTAAGTCTCTTGAATCTTTTGCTTTGCTTAAAAATTCCTTATCTACTCTATCATCATCTTTTTCTACTTTGCTTTCCGACTTACTTTCCTTATTGTCTTCCCTTAGTTCATCCGTCATATTGTTGAATTTTGATTATTATGTTTTATACTCTATATTAAATTAAAAGTAGAATTTGTAATTTAAAATTTAATTTTCATTTAAATATAAAAAATGAATTTCGTTTTGTTCAAATAGACGTTTAATTAAATAAAATTTCATTTTAAACATCCAATTTAAGATTCTTATAAGATATACAATTTTCATATATTTAAATCTTTGACTTTATTAGATTTTTTTATATCACAGAAAAGAATTCAATAGATAAATTTATATATTAAGATAATTAATTTTCAAAAGTTTTTTCTAAAAAACTTAGATTTCTAATATGACTAAAAATAATAAATAAATTCTTTTATTTGAAAAAATCAACTAATTATTATTAAGCTAATTTTATTCATTTAAAGTTGAGATATATATATTAGAAATGTTAGATTTTTCAAAAGGAAGTTTTCCAATAATAATAAAACCAAATTTTGGGCAACCTATTTTACTCAATTTAGGAGATTTTAAGAATAAAGCAAATGAGTATAATCGAAGTATTATATTTGATTCCTTAATAATTACTAAACCGTCACATTCTATTACGAGAATTTTAGAATATTTTCATTTAAATCTATACATTCAACCAATATTAAGGGATGAGGGAAATTTTCAACAAAGAAGGGGAGATTTATATCCTATTAAATTAACTGAAATTTCTAAAATTGAAAAATTAGATTTTAGAGATCAATCTATTTTGGAAGAACAAAATTGTATTATTTGGGACATATTTAATTGCGTTTTACAATTAGATAATGTATTCGGAAAAAGAAAGGAGTTATATCATGTTAAATTTGAATTAGAAATTTCTATTATAAAACAAATTGAACAATTGCTAAAGGAAATAAATAGAAACTTCTTATTATTCGACATTGTTCATGATATTCCTAATAGAACCGATAATAAAGTAAATTATCATAGTATCGCTATATTTAATAAGGATTGGAAAAATTTCGAGTTTATCCATGCTTCAGATTTTCATATAGCCTGTAGAAATGATTTTATCTTAAACTTTCTTAAAGAAAAAACAAGAGCTAAATTGGAATATTATAAAAGAAGAAAGAAGAAAATTAAGAAGGTTGATACATTCGTTCTAACAAGAGATTTTGAATTTCGAGAAGATTTTCAGGAAGAAAAATACGAAGAATTGAGATATGCTAAGTATAATTTCAATTACAGTTTAAGACTTTTTATTGAATTTGTAAATAGAAAAGCTATAAAAAATGATTTAGATTTTGTATTAATGACTGGGGATTTAATTGATTATCTTAATATAGCTAGGGGTAATTATCAATATGAGAATAACTTTCATGTTTTTATGGAAATTTTACTAGGTTTGAACAGGGGTTTAGAGAAACCTCCATACTTAGGAAGAGACTCTGAATATATCAATAAAAAAGAAATTTTAGTTCCTATCTTTACAACTGTAGGAAATCATGATTACCGGAAGGAACATTACGGTATGAGATTTAGCCAAATTCATAAAATATTTGGTATGACAAAGCCTGATATTAAAGGTTATTATGATATTAAATTTTTTAATTATTTAACGGCTCTTAAGTCAAAAGATAAATATTTAATAGATTATTTTAGATATTTTAATCCAAATCTTAATTTTAGGTTAAGAATAGGAGATAATTATACTTTTATTTTTCTTGATACAGGGCAAGATTCAGTTGCTGATCTCCATGATTTACTTACAGGTGGACCAAGCACTAAAGGCATTAAAGATTATCAAGTTGATTTATTAAGAGCGTATATTCAACTTTCACATAATGAGAAAATCATCATTGTTATGCATACACCTCCAATATCTCCGAATTTAAACAATTTTAAACAAAGAAAATATAAAAAACAATTAGGAATCAAGAATAGAAAATTAGAGTGGTCTGATTTACATGAAGATAACTTAAAGAAAATAAATAAGACAGGACGATTAGATCAAATTTTAAATTTAAAGTATCAGACAATTATGTATAATTGGGCTACTTTACTTAGAATAGCTACTGGTTCTGATAAAATAATCAGAAGAAAAGTAGATCTTATCCTGTGTGGTCATACCCATACATTAAAAGAATATCGATTAAAAGAAGCTCAAGAAACTGAGCGAATTAACTTTGGATTTTGGTTCTTTCCAATATATATTGAAGTACCTTGCGAAGTATATACCTCAACTTATCGTAAAAATTTCGATAGATTTAAAGATAGCTCTGATTTGAAAATATGGTTTGATGTAAATAAGCCTTTTGTCTTTCAATGTAATGCATTGGGTCCATTATCCGCACGCTTCAAATATAAACCCCCTGGATTTAGGTTTTATTCTATAAAAAACAATCAGATTACTCAAGTGAAAGTATATTCTTTACATCTTAAAAAATTTAACTCTTCATAAAGGTTTCAACCTTTTTATAGGTTGTATCTGACATGGGTCCAAAATGTTGAACTTTAAGAGCTCCTACTGCATTAGCAAATTTTGCAGCTCTAATTAATTGCCATCCAGCTAAATATCCTACTATGAAGGCACCCCCAAATGAATCTCCTGCACCAGTTGGGTCTATTTCTTTAACATGAAAGCTTGAAACTTTTACACCATCCTCATTATTCGCAGAAAATATAGTACATCCCTTACTTCCTTGTTTTAAAATTACGATTTTAGGACCTTTTTCTAATAATAACTTACATGCTTTAATTTCACCCGTTATTTCTGCTAGCATTTCAGCTTCTTCTCCACTAGGTAGCAAAATGTCAGTATTAATTAATACTGGTTCAGAAACTTTTAAGATAATATCTATATCAAGCATTTCAGGTCGTAAATTTGGATCAAATGAAATGATAACATTTGGATTCGTTTCTTTAGCTATATTTATTGCCTTATAGCAGGCATCCCGAGAGGATTCACTAACAGAAAGAGCACTACCCGTGATATGCAAAGCCCTTATATTTGAGAAATAATCTTTTCTTATGTCATCAGATGATGTTTTACCTGCCGCTCCCACTGCAAAAATAAACTTACGAGTTCCATCAGAATTATATTGATTGAAGGCAATTCCCGTTGTTTCATTATTAATAGTTCGAATCTGAGAAATATCAACGCCATCTATTTGAAGTTTTTCTATAATACACTCTCCAAATTCATCGTTGCCAACAACACCAATAATTCCTGTTGAAAATTTAAATGGTTTTGACATGCGGGCTGCCGAGTCAATAAAAATAGCGGGAGCACCACTTGGATATGGCCCTTTATATAGAGAACCAATCTTTCTATGAGGATTATCAATATCCTTTCGCATTATTTCAACTAATAATTCCCCTATACAAATTATATCTGGATACATAATAATTCGATGAGATAAATCATTAGAAATGTTATTAAGGATAAAGCTCTGATATTATTAAAAATTATCAATTTAGTAATTAATTTTCTTCAAGCTAAACTATTCTAAAAAAGAAGTCCATAAAAAAATACAAAATAATTATTTACTAGAATCTCTTTTAAAACCGATTAAAATTTTAAATTTTACTACGTTTAATAATATAATAAATATAAATTTAAAAGGGAAAATTGGGTTAGAAAAGTGGTATTAGAAACTAATATAACAGAAATGTTAGGGATCAAATATCCTATTATTGCCGCTCCTATGGGTCCTTTTTATACAACTGAACTGACAGTTGCTGTTTCTGAGGCGGGAGGGTTAGGAGTTATAAGTCATACAAATCTCTTCGGAAAAAGCAGTATAGATGAAATGAAAAAAAATATGGAATATGTAGTTGAACATACAGATAAACCTTTTGGTTTCAATATTAGAACTGCCAGATTGCAAGTAGATGCTCCTACTCTTTGCAGAGCAATTCCAAGGTTTATTAGGGAAAATCAAAGAATAAGAGAACAATGCGTTTATGTCGTCACAAGTGCTGGCACTCCAAAGATGATTCATAATAGATCATTTGAAAAATTAAAAGAAAGTGGTTCAAATATTAAACATTTTCATGTCGCTCCTGCTTTATGGCTTGCAGATAAATGTGTGTCTGCAGGAGTAGATGGTATGGTTGTTACAGGTTGGGAAGGAGGAGGACATCAATCTTATGAAAAAGTAAGTACCTTAGTTCTTATTCAGCAAGTTAAACAAAAATTTCCAGATACTCCATTAATTGCATGTGGGGGATTTGCTACTGGAGAGGGTTTAGCAGGAGCTCTAGCTATGGGTGCAGGAGCAATAGCAATGGGATCAAGATTTATTGCTTCAAAAGAAAGTGAATTTCATGAAAATTATAAAAATGTTATTCCTACTGCCAAAGCAAGTGATACAATGTATTGTCTTGGTGTATTAGGCCCAATTCGCTTATGGAAAAACGATTATGCATTAGCTCATAAACCTGTATCTAGTAAAGAAGAAAAATTAGAGTTAGAATCAGAATTAACAGCCGAAAAGTTAGTTGAAGAAAATAAACGATATGAGATGATATATAACGGTGATATAGAAGATGGAGCAGTATTACTGGGACAAACAATTGGACTTATAAATTCAATAGAAAGTGTTAAAGATATAATTAATAATATTGTGCAAGATGCTGAGAAATATTTAGTAAACGTAAACCAAATAATTAAATAATTTAAGAAATAATCTTTTAATTCCCTTTTTTTTACTATTATATAAGAATATATTATTAAGTTGAAATCAAATGAATTCCAAAAAAAAAGTTGAATTAATTTCAGAAATTTTAGATAGGTATGATGATGGTGTTTGTTTATATTGTGGAAGCACCTTAAACGGCGATTTAGAAGAAGACGATTGGGATGAAGGGTATTCTGATGATTGGTGCCCAGATTGTAGTAAAAATATAGATCCAGATAACGATTGGGAAGAAGCTTGTTTGGAAGCAATTGATAAAGTTATTCACGATCATCCTTTTAAACCGTAATTTCACTTAATTGAGTGAGGATTGCAAAGGTTGGTAAAAAGTAGAAAAGAAATTAATCCCTTTGAATATATGGAGTATTTTAGAAGAAGTACTGCTTTAATGGTAACTATGGATAAAAAGGGAAAATTAAATGTGATGGCTTTGGACTGGAAAAAAATGGAAGAAATAGAAGGTAAACCAGTTATTAGAGCCCAAGTAGACTATAGTAGATATACTTATACCTTATTAACTAAAGGTGTAAATGAATTCACGATAAATATTCCTTCAGATAAGATATATGATGCTGTTGAGATGGCAGGATCTTATTCAGGGAGAAATACAGATAAATTTCAAATAGCTAGACTAATAACTATTCCAGGACAAAAAACAATAGTGCCTACTATAAAAGATTGTTTATTAAATTATGAATGCAAGATAATTCAAGATAATAAATCAGATCTAAGCAGCCATCATTATTTTTATGGGGAAATTCTAGCAGCTTATGCTTCTAATGATATAAAATAAAAGTATTGATAATATTTTTTAAGAATAAATCAGTAAAGATATTAAAAAAAAAGAGGTCACTATACTATCTCAACTCAACTTAATTTAATATGTACTAGTTGTAATCAAGAATTTAAATTTGATTATATTCTATACAAATGCCCAAAATGTAAAGGCTTTTTATGGATCAACACAGATTTGAGTAGTTTTAATAAAAATTTTTCTAAAATCAGTAAATCATTTAAATTTTGGGACTTTAGTTTTAGTTTGCCCAAAATTCCCAAAGACTTCATTGTTACATTGGGAGAAGGAGGAACGCCTTGCAAGAATTCTGAAAAGATTGGAAAGAATTTAGGATTAAATAAATTAAGTTTTAAAGATGAAACTCAAAATCCTACTAGTTCATTTAAAGATCGTGTAGGTGCTTTGTTAATATCTCATGCAAGAAATTGGGATTATAATAAAGTAGTTTGCGCATCAAATGGTAATCAGGGAGCATCTATAGCCGCCTATGCTTCATTAGAAGGAATGAAATGCATAAATATAATCCCTAATCAAATCGATATCGGGAAAAAAGCTCAGATGATCGCATATAATTCAGAACTAGAAACAAAAGGTATCACTATTGATGATGCGATTGAATATGCCTTAGATAACAGATTTAATGAATATTATCAATGTACTCCTGAATATAATCCTTTAACAATCGAAGCACAAAAAACATTAGCCTTCGAAATTTTTATTCAAAAAGGTATTCCGGATTATATAATTATTCCAATGGGTAGTGGTGAATTATTGGTTAGTCTATGGAAAGGTTTTAATGAGTTGGAAAAATCAGGTGTTATAAGTAAATTTCCAAAACTAATTGGTGTTCAATCAGAAATCTCAGCCCCTATTGTAAATGAATTCATTGGAAAACCTCGAGAGAAATTGAAGAATCTTGAGATTCAAAAATCTATTGCGTTAGGGATTTTTGTAAAAAAACCTGTCTTTAAAGATTTGGCAATTAAATTCATTAAAGAAAGTGGTGGAACTGTAGTTGCTATTGAAGAAGAATTAATATTAAATTCGATCGACAACCTAATTAGAAATGAAGGGATATTTGCTGAACCCGCATCAACTTTAACATTAGGTGCTGTGGAAGTATTAAATAAAAAAAACCTTTTTCATCCCGATGAAAGCATAATATGTCTAATTACTGGTAGTGGGTTAAAGGCTCCTTATATTCTTGAAGCAATCTCTTCTCAAGCGAAAACAGCTGGAAAGGGTTCTATTATAATTACTAAATTAAAAATTCTATCACAGATTTCGCTTTCAAGTATTAAAGGGATTACTGGAACTGAAATCAAAGAAGTTATGGTATCCATAAGTCTGGCATCAATTTATCAACATTTACAAGGATTAGAACTTAAAGGGTTAATATATCGAAAAAAAGAAGGAAAAAAAGTTTTATATTTTATAACTGAAACAGGAAAAAAGGTTTTAGACGCTTTAGATATTTTAATAACATTGCTCTAGTTCCCATCTTTATTTGGTGTTTATGAAATAAATATTTTGTCAAAAACTTGTGGTAAATTAGTTATAATATTTTTCCTTGCGAAAAATGTGAAAATTAGTGTAACCACAGAAGCTAAACCGAATTGAATTGTAACGTTAAAGAAAAATTCAAATAATGCACCTGGAAATCCATATAGAAAAATTTCAGTTAAGAAATAACCATAAACCATTAGTAACCCCCCCGCTATAACTGCCAAAATGTCCTTATAATTGAATTTTATATAATTCTTTCTTGGATTAGCAATTAAACCAACAATAAAACCTTCTAAACCTTTAATTATTAAAGTAGGAAAAGCGTAGATGGGAGCAAGAACTATATCAGTTATCATAGACCCAATACCACCAGAGATACCTCCTATTATTGGTCCAAAAAGGATTCCTGTTATCATTACCCCAATATCACCAAGATTGATATAACCTTGTGTAGCTGGGATGGTAAATGGAACGATGAATGTTAATCCACAGGTTAAAGCAGCGAAGACACTAATTAATGAAATTGTTAAGGTATTATTTGGTAAGAAATAACCGAAAAAGTTATTTTTTTTTAAACTATTTTTATTTTCCAATAAAATTCTCACTTTTAATTCTAATTTTTTCTAGGATTCAACTTATATAAGTTCAAACCTAGATATTGGTAGTTTATTTATAAATTTTGCGATAAAAAAAAGTCTTTAATAATGTTTTAATAAATGCTATGAAATACAAAAGATAAAATTATAGGTAATTATAAAAAAGGAAGTAATTTTATAATATTATTGCATAAAGCTCTCCCCAAATAAACTTTCAAGTAATTTACTTTTTCAATTTTGATATAATTTTAAGGCATAATAATTTTTAAAAAAAAATATTTGATATTGTGGAAAATTTAGAAATTTGAATAGATCATAAATTTATTCGCTGAACCTAAGCTATAGATTTCGAATTTCTTTCCTTTTTTAGTCTCACAAAACATTTGAATTAGTGGAAATAGATAGATTTGTGTTGTTATCTGCACATTTTTGTCTTTTTGATAACTTTTATAATCACTTCCTGCAGAGCTAATGGTCCTTTTTATGTTTTTATTCCAATAACCCAAAGAAGCTTCTGCTTTTGACTCTAATTCTTTAAATTCATTAAATTTAATTCCCTCGACATCTTCAAGCATTTTGTGAAGATCTTCTCCCATTTCTTTCTCATATCTGGTTTGGGCACTACTATGAAGTACTGGGACTCCTGTAACTACTGTCTTAAATGGAACGGGTAGAATTTCATACTTATATAGGCTCTTATAGCCTCCACACTCTTTGCAAGGATTACGACGAGTTCCTGTTCCATAACAAACATTACATGAATAAGAAAAAGGTTTTTTTTCTTTCTTTTGCTCTTCTCCTACAAAAACGACTATATTTTCTTCAATTTTACCATTCCCATTGCATGTTTTACACTTTTCTTCTAAATATCCTTTTCCTCCACAACGTTTACAAGATACAGGTTGAATAGATTCATACATAGGTACTAATTCATCGCCCTTCCAGGTTTCTTTATCAACTTTTCCAGATCCCCTAAAAGAATAAAAGTATAATCTCGCTAATTTTGAAGGTAATAATACATTTTCTTCTTTACCTTTTGGTGCGGGACCAAGAGTTTTTTTAACTGCAAAATAAATAGCCG
Organism: Candidatus Hodarchaeota archaeon; assembly: GCA_048887145.1. Taxonomy (GTDB): domain Archaea; phylum Asgardarchaeota; class Lokiarchaeia; order Sigyniarchaeales; family SOKP01; genus SOKP01. Next base: position 8,957 of record JBHLKA010000003.1, on the reverse strand, counting down.
CTTCTTTCATAGTGTCTTTAACATATTCCGCGGCAGATATAACATCTAAGGAGAATATAGCTCCCTTTGTTCCAAACTGTTTTTCTATATGCTTTCGATCCTTCCTAACAGCGCTTTGTTTCCACCTTTCGAAGATATCATCTAAATTTGGAGTTTTAATTCTAACTTCTGGCATAAAGATCTCACTCTATTTTTTTATAAACTTTTAATTAATTAGATTAAAATTATAAAGATATAAAATAGAATAATTTATAATTTTATATAGAAATAAATTATAATTATAAACAAAAAAAACTAAGAAAAAAAATGTCTGCTGACGAACGCCAAGCAGTTGAGTATTTTCTGCAATGGATTCAACAAGGTGGGTTACAACAATGGATTGAACACTTTCTAAACCAAGGAGACGAAACAAAACTTAGACAGATCAAGGAAATTTATGACAAAATAAAACAAGTTTTTGGTTTTTAATTCTCAATTCTTTTTCTCACTTTCATTTTTGAAATGTTTATATAAGTAAAGTTGAATTAATATTTTTCATTTCTTATCTTATTAATATAGATTTTAGTGGTATTTCTATTGAGTATAATTAAAAGAAAATTTTTTATTGTATTAGATAGAAATTATGAAAGCAAAAAAGAACCTTTATTTAACGTAAATTTCTTTTACTTGAAATCTTTTAGTAAAAAAACCAAAACAATTACCTATGTTAATAAACCCTTTTTTAGAGGAATAGTTCTCTTTGGATTAGATTTTAAAAATAAATTCCGTCCATTATCTTTTGTAAAAATATTAAAAGATGGCACTAAAGAGCCAATCGATCCAAAACTATTCAGAAGGTTCCTACTTTCAGATAAGAATGAATTTATTGCATTTCCAAGTCATAGTGATTCACAATATCTTTTAAATATTAAGAAAATGTTTAAAAGCTTCCATATAAATACAGAAAAAATAATAGATTTGACTTTTTGCAGAATGTGCCTGGAAAATAATAATTTTAATATTTTAAACAAAAATCAACAAATAAAATCACTTAAAGACCAAATAATTTGTTCTGAATGTGCTTTAGAGATTGTTCTGAACCGTGCTAAGCTAACTGGTTTAATTTCAACTGAAAGGATCAGCCCAAAATTAAAAAACTTTTTCAATCATATGCTCTTAAAGTTTAAAAATATTGATAACGTATTAATCAGTTTTAAAGCAGATTTTAATCCAGTAAGAAATAGAGATCTCACCCTATATGATATTGAGAAAAGCCCTAAATTAAGCAAAAAATACTTAAATTATTCTATTGACGAGGTTATAATACCTAATAAATTTCAAAATTTGTTAAAGGAACAAGGAATTCAAACCTTATTACCTATTCAAGCAATTTCAATTGAAAAAGGATTATTAAAAATCAATAATAATCAAATTGTTATGGCGCCTACATCTTCAGGAAAAACTTTAATAGGAGAAATAGCAGGGATTACAAAAGTATTACAAAAAAAGCTTAAAATGCTATATTTAGTACCGATTGTTGCTTTAGCAAATGTTAGAACGGAAGAATTCGAAAATAAATATAGAAAGTTGAATTTAAAGGTCATTAAAAAGATCGGTGAGTCATTATTAGATAATATTGAAAATTTTGAATTAGATGATTTGATCGATGCAGATATTATTATTGCTACCTATGAAGCTATTGATTACATTATACGGAGTGGAAATAAGGATAGATTAGGGACAATTGGTACAATAATAATTGATGAAATTCAAAACCTCATCGACTCTGAAAGAGGTTACTTATTGGATGGTCTTATAGCAAGATTAAAGTCTATTTTTAAACATGTTCAATTTTTATATTTAAGTGCGACTATTGGTGCCCCCGAAATATTAGCAAAAAAGTTAGATTGCATTTTGATTAACTATAATAATAGACCTGTACCTATTGAGCGTCATTTAATTTTATGTTTGAACGAATCGGTAAAACACCAGTTTATAGTAAAATTAATTCAATCAGCCTTTTCTGAGAAATCAACCTACGGGTTTAGAGGACAATCAATAATTTTTACTAATTCACGAAAAAAATGTGAATCTTTATCATCTTATTTACGTACAAAAGGAATTAAGGTAGAAGCGTATCATTCTGGCTTAACAAGTGAAGAAAGAAAATTAATCGAAATTGAGTTTCAAAACCAAAAAATATCAGCTGTAGTTGCTACTGCTGCTTTAGCCGCAGGAGTGGATTTTCCTGCAAAGCAAGTTATCTTTGAATCTCTAGCAATGGGGATAAAAGTCCTTACAGTTGCAGAATTCGAACAAATGTTAGGACGAGCTGGTAGATTGGGAAAACATGATATTGGTTTAGCATATGTATTGGTTGAGCCTAATAAAATATATATGCCTAAAATGAAGATCACTGAAGAAGATATAGCAATTAGATTATTAAATGGAAAAATTAAGGATTTTGAATTGGAACCAAATGAAGATAAATCGATAACAGAGTTACTTGCATTTATTTCAACGTTTAGAGACAGTACAAGTATAGAGCAAATTTATCAGTTTAATCAGAATCTAATAAATGCGGATTATAATTTAGATTTATTACTTAAAAAGTTATTAGATTTTAAGTTAATTTTAATTAATGATAATTCAGCGTATTGTGTATCCGAACTGGGGCATGCAATTGCTAAATCTTTTTTAACAATTGAAAAAAGCTTTGAAATTATTAATGCCTTAAAACTGAAGTCTGAAAAGATCATAGACATAGTACTTGAATTAAAACCATTAAAAAATGTTTACTTATCAAAAAAGGTTGTAGCAGATTTATCTAAAAATATAAGTATGAAATATTTTAGTAATAATTTTTTTAGTGCGAGTGTTTTATCTTTGATGGATGCTGAATACGTAAGGAAAAGGAAGAAATTTTCTAATGAATTCATTGAATATATTACAAAATGGGTTAGAGACATTTTTAATTGTACTTGTAAAGATAATCCTTATTGTGAATGTGGAAGAATAAATTTGGAAAAGTTATTATTATCATTAAGAATTGATGATAGACTTTCAATTGAAGAAATTAGTCAATTCTTTGAAGAAGAATATAAGGTTTTAATATTTAAAGGTGATATTATTGACTATCTAGAGAATCTTATCTATTCATTTGAAAGCATCTTAAACATTTTGAAAGGGATTCCGAAATTAGATTCTTCGTATAAAAATGAATTAGATAAAATACCTCTAATTGTTGAGCGCATAAAAAGTATAGATTAAACTAATATAGATTAAAATAATACTTTGAACTATTTGGTAAATAATTCGATAATATCATTATCTTTTACTTCATAATCTAGTCCTACTTTTTTGCGCTTTTGACGGTCGGAAGCTCTAATAACTACAGCATGATCAAATTGATCATAGAAACTTTTATGAATTTTTAAAGCAACATCTTTAATTAAAGGCTCATTAGGTTCCGTATCTATTACCAATGGTTTCTCAGCAATGACTCCTTTATGCATAGTATATATTTTAATTTTTCCTAAAAATTTTAAAATTATTTCTCCTAAATTATCTGGCACTTCAGCTTTTTTTACACTTGTCCCTATTATAATTGGGAACATATGTGAATAGAATTTTTTTAATTTTTCAAATTTTTTCTCTGTTTGAGGAAGATCCCCCTTAGTTCCAATAATTATTGCCTTTTTATATACAACAGATGGATTCAATGTATCGACTATTTCATCAAGGGTTATCTCACCATAAATTTTTACAATAGCATTTCTCATACCGCTTGCGTTAACCAGTTCTTTTATTTTCTCTGTTAATTCTTCAAATTTTTCGGTATCTTTTGCTTCACTTGTAAGATAAAAAACCTGAACTTTATTAGACCCAGTTTTTTCAATTGATACGGGCGGAGGTGAAATATTGAGCCGAATGTTAGCCTGATCTAACTCATTTAATAGTAATTTCATCTGGTTCTCGTAATTCCGAGATAAATCTATACAGAAACATATTAAATCACAGGATCGTAATTGTGAGAGAACTTCTTTACCATTACCTATTCCAGTTGACGCACCTTTCATTATTGAGGGCATATCAACAACTTGGAATCTAATCTTATTATACTCATAAATGCCAATTTCTGGTAAGGCTGTAAATTTACCTATTTTTTCTTCGGCTGCTCCTGTTAATAAATTTAATAAGGATGTTTTACCTACACCTGGAGTGCAATAATCACTTATTAAAATAACTTGAATACCTTCTTTTTTAATTGAAAAGGGGCTAATTAATTTTGCTGTACTTTTTTTTCGAATTTTTTCCTCTTCTTGCTCTCTTTTTAATTTTGCAAGACGAGATTTATTTAAAGCTACTATATTCTCAGTTGCTTTATGTTTAGGAACAAGGGATATAAATTCTTCCAATCGATTAATTTTTTCCTCCAAAGTAGAAGCATCCAAATACTTCTGATAAGCTGCTTTTGCTTCTGGTCCAATATTCGAACTCATAAACATCAATCACCATCAAATATCAATATATTTAGATTTGATTTTTTCTTTTTAAAAAATCGACCTAAATCGATCTTCAGTTTTTAATCTTAAATCTCCGAGAATTTCGTTTATTCTATCAACAAATTTATTAAAGTATTTATCTTTTTTTGAAAAAATATCATTTAGAGAATATCTATTTAAAAAGTGTGAATTGATTTGACCCAAGAGTTTTTTAACTATTTCTGCATCTGTTTCTTTTTCAATAATTGCATATGATAATAATGGTTGGCTATTTGAAGGATCATTAGGTAAAGCAATTAAATCACAATAGCATACAAGTTTAAATGAGGCTAAAGAAACAACATTTATGTCATCTCCAAATACTTCATGTGTAAATGATTCTAATGCAGAAAGAAATCCTGCTCTTAGGTTGGGATCTAATAAATTATCTGATGAGGAATAATATTTAATTTCAATAAGATTATGTATTCCCAAATTTATTCCAACTTCAAGAATAGCCATTCTGTTCTCTCACTGCAGAAGAATATAATATTTTTACAATACTCATTTAAAAATTTATAATATTGTATATTATTATTATAAATTCTTAATATAAATTGTTTTCAAAAGTTATTAGTTAATTTTTAACTGCTTATTGTATGCAATGAAGGTATTCTGGAGTAAAAATGCTACTGTAAGCGGTCCAACTCCCCCTGGTGTCGGGGTAATCGCTCCACATTTTTCAAAAACGTTGTTAAAATCAACATCTCCTAATAATTTTCCTTCAATCCTGCTTTGTCCTACATCAACAATAATAGCTCCTTCTTTAATTTTTTCTTTTGTTATAAACTTAGGTTTCCCTACAGCAACTATTAATATATCCGCTCTTTTTAAGTGCTTATCTATATTCTTTGTTGACGTATGACAAACAGTTATAGTTGCATTTCGTTTTAGAAGCATAAAAATAAGTGGTTTCCCCACTAAATTGGAACGATTGATGATTACTATGTCTTTTCCCTTAAGTTCTATTTCATAGTATTCAAGAAGGGCAATTATTCCTTTCGGAGTACATGGTGCTAATTCTTCGTTATAATCAAAAAGCAAACCTTTATTAATCGGATTAAAACCGTCTACATCTTTAAGTGGAGAGATTTTTTCTATAAACTTATTTGTAACCTCTTTTAATTTAGTTGGAAGAGGCAATTGCAAAAGAATACCATGAACAGTATCATCATTATTAAGTTTATGTATCTCCTCCAATAATATATTTTCTGAAATGCCTTTATCCAACTTAATCAAGACAGATTCAATACCAACCTCAGCACATTTCTTCCTCTTCATATTTACATATATTTCTGAACCAGGATCTTCATTTACTAATATTGCAGCTAATTTTGGCCTAACTCCAGTTTTGTTAAAAATATTATTAATTTCTTGCTTTAACTCAGAATTAAGTTTTTCTGCTAATTTTTTTCCATCAAGGATTTTTTCCATGGTTAATCTAATTAAGCAAATTAATTTTATGAATTTAAAAGTCAATATATGAAATTGTTAATCGCAAATTTAATTAAATGTTATTAGAAGATTATTAAATATAGAGAAAGGGTTACAATTTTCTTTTTCTCCAAATAATTACAATTATTACAGCTATTATACCTATAACTGAAAGTACTATTATCAAAATTATATAATTGAATTCTACCATAAAGACATCTTGATTTAAATGATCAAGAGCATTTAATATATATAGTATTTTAAATGCATGATAAGTTGCAGATATAGAGGAGAGTCCTTCTTCATGCTCACTAGGATCATCTACAAATCCTCCGTCTTGAAAATTTTGGCGATCCAATATCCAATCTGTAGTTGCTGGAGGATTTAATGTTGAATCATCAATTAATTCGATAGATTCAATACAGTAATAAGTACTACTTAACAACGCATTGTTTGCGATTAAATCAGGGAAAAATCCTCCATAATTATCTGAATCAAGCGGATCATCACAATAGAATGAAAATATGTAATTTAAAGTAGCAGTTTTATTTTCAAGATCATCTACAGTAGTTAATTTACTGACTAAATATACTGCACAATAGGTTGTTACTATTGTAGAAGGTAATGTTTGATTTCCTCCATAACCGCCATCAGTATTATTACACGATAAGATCCAATTTAAATGAGTTGTTTGATTAAAAATTGGTTCTTCTAATAAGCTATAAATATTGTATACCAAATATGTTGAGACCAGATTTGCTGATGTAGATGTATTTGTTATTGCATATCCTCCAGAAATCTGCTCCGTCTGATTAATATATTCATGTATCTTATCTTTATAATTTGAATCTAGTGTGTCTAATTCATTTAGGATATCTAATGAACTTAATAAATAATATAACTCATATAGATCAATTTCTCCATTATCAAACATTTCTTGCAACTTTATTTCTAAATTCTCAATAAAAGTTTGTTTATCAACTTTAGTTTCATACAAATCGTAATAGTTAATTATTTCTAAAGCATATGAGGTATCCTTATATGAATTACCAAATTGTTCATTTCCTATTTGGTTTTGAAAAAGAAAATCTGCTAAATAACTCTGTCTCGTTTTCGCTGAAACTACTGGAATAAATATTAAAAATACCGTAAACATTAAAGTTATTATTGTTAAGCTACGTAGTTTATTTTTCAATTAAGAAAACCTCAATATAGTCTTAAATAAGTTTTAATTTTTTTAATTTAACTTGAAATTAAAAATTAACTATATTATAAGAGATAAGTCAGAATTTTTGGATAAAATTTTGGGAAGAATGAATAGGGAAATTTTGGGAAAATATTCTAAAAAATTTCGCTTATATCTTTGTATAAAAGATCACTATTGGAAAGAAATTGCTCATGGGTAATAAATAACCCTTGAAATGAGGGAAGTGTTCCTAAAATTGTTGCTCCACTAAAAATGGCATATTCAAGATTATCGGGAACATAGAATCTAAGGATTTCCTCTGAGGAATCATAAAAACCAGCAAACTCTTTAGCTGGAGGTGCTTCATCAATAACTTTTTTTGATATCTCTTCTAAATCGGGTGATTCTACGTTTTTTCCACAATATGGACAAAAGAGAGAGTCGATATCAGTTATTTCCTTTCCACAATGAGGACATAAGAGTTTACCATCAATGACGGGAGCCTTTTTACTAGTTTTTTTTATATTAATAGAAAGCTCTGGTAATGCAATTCTACCACCACAATTAGGACACAATTCTTTTTCATCAGATAAATCTACAAGGATTCCACAGTGAGGACAATTATCTTTCTTTTTCTTCGAACCTTCAATTGGCTTTAGATTCGTCTTTTCCTTAGCCTTAGGGCTCTGTTTTTTCGGTTTAGGAATTTTTCCTAATTGAGGGAGTAGCTTTGTTAATTCTATTCTTAACCTTGCTTCAAAACCAGAGTATGAAAAATTTCCACCTGAAATAACCATATGTGATAATAATTCACTCCAATAATATTTATCAATCCCTTGTAGACTTGTAATAATAGCTTGAGGAATATTACTTATCGGATATCCCACTAAATTAGGTTGGAATAGTACTTCAGGTGCCTCATGAAAAATATAATGTGGAATATTTATAGTAGAACCATCTGGCATAGCAATATTAAATCTTTCATCTTGTTTTGGAGGTTTTTTTGGATCCAATACGAAATAACAATTCTTTTCTTTCATATCTTTTATAATTTCATCAACAGCACTAGATTCTATATGAATACCTTCTCTCATTAGCAAATTTTTCAGATATTGATTAACGTCAGTACCTCCTAATGTTAACTTTTGTACGGATTGATCAATAATTTGGCCATTAATGATTGGAACAATCCAAGTAATACCATCTCCACTTTCAAGGATTAAACCTGAAGTTAATCCTACACTAAACATGGATAATATAGGCGTAGGAACCATTATTAGGCTTTTCACTCTGTGAGTTTCAAATAATACTCGTGCAATATATTCTTTAGTTTCTTTCTGTAAAAATGGTGGCTCCGTATATAAAACAGGATACTGAGAAAGATCAGGGATTCTTAAAAGTGAATAAAAGCAATAATTTAAAATTTCATAAAAATCATTCCAATCCATTATTGCTCCCCTTTCGATAGGGCGTTTGATCTTTAAAACTCCACGCATCTTTGCAGCATCATTTCCGACATATATATTTCTGGCACTTACATCCACCATTACAGCTTTATATTTCTCTGTTCCAGTAATTGTGGGAAAGACAAAACGCGGACCTGGCTCGCCAGCAAAGCCTATTTTGGTATAGGCAGACCCGATATCGAGAATTACCGATGTTCCAGGGAGGGGTATTGCCATGCTAGATCATATTTATTTTTTTTTTTTTGAACAATATTTCCTTTAAACAAAAAGTATTGATTGTAATAAAAAAATGTATGTGTTTTTTCTTAAAAAGGTAACGTCTTACTTAAGTCTTTAGATGACTTATTT
>JBHLKA010000002.1:0-61176 GCA_048887145.1 Candidatus Hodarchaeota archaeon | reverse complement strand
AAAAATCTTACGATTTCCTCTAACTTACAATTGAAAAAGCGAAAATTTTTTAGTTTTAATTCCTAATTACTTATTGATTAAGATAATATATTAAGAAATTTTAAATTGAAGTGGTTTTCCATGGGTAGAAGAAAAAGAAAGCAACAGACATACAAAAGAGTGAAGAAAGTACCAAAGATATTTACATGCCCTTCATGTGGCGAGAAATCTGTAAAGGTTGAGGGCATTAGAAAAGGTCCTATTGCAACTGTGAAATGTGGTTATTGTGGTTTAACAAAAGAAGTATTAGTTAATTCTATATCTGAACCTGTTGATGCTTTTGGAGATTTCATTGATATTTATTATGCTGACCAAGAAATGCAAAGATTAGAACGAAGAGTTAAGAAATTGAAAAAAGAAAATGAATGGGGAGAATTGGTGCTGTGTTATTCGATTTTATCTGATCTTTGTAGAGTTAAAGCAGCAGAATTATTAGAAGATGAAGAAAATGTAAATATAGATGATGTCAATAAATGGAAATTGAAGGCTGAAGAATTTAAAAAAATGGAAAAAGATGCTTTGCTTCATTTAGAAACGCTGGAAATAGAAAAAGGGATAAAAACTGATGAAGACTCATTATTTGCTGAACACGATGAAAGTAGTATAAAAAAGGAAAAGAAAATTGAAGATATATTTGATGATCCTGGATTTTTAGAATTTTAACTTTTTAAAATCTTTAATTTAATATTTTGGGGAATATTTTTCCAGATTGGTAGTTTCAAAATGAAATTATAAAATTTTTTTCTATTTAATTTATTTTTAGAAAGGTAATAGCTCCAATTATAAAATGCTAATCTATTAAAGAGATGCATTAAGTTAATACCAAATATATTATATCTTGAGGTTAAAAAACTTGCTATATATGCACCTAATCTTTCTGTGTGGGGAATAGATTCAGGATAGACGGATTCAGATAGAGATCTATTAAATATTTCATAAATTGAAAATATTGGTATAAGTTTATTCAAGATTTCATTTACTTTTGAATCATAATTTTGATCTTCGATCGATAATTTAGAAAGTTCACTCAATTCTTTTATTGCAAGGTTAAATTGACGTTCTTTGAAATATAACCACATTTTTGCCATTAAATCCCTTAAATCATCCACTTTTTTAAGTATATATTCTTCTTCAAAATTAAAGTTATATTTTTCTTCATAATATTTCAAACATAATAAAAAAATCGAATCTATAGGCATATGTTCCAAATTCTCTTTACTTTTCTTATTTTGAATCAAAAACTTCTTTTCCTTATTCGTTAAAGCATGTAAAGTATGAGTATAGAGAGGTGTTGACCAGATTAATTCCATAATTTTCTCCATAACATGAATATAAAGATTTAGTTTCTCTATTTCAAAAATATTTTTAGAAGATTTAAGTGCTGAAACTTTAAATCTTTTAGATCTACTTAAAAATAAGTTTAGCTTATCTAATTTACTTAATTGATTTTTAAGGAATGCTTTTTGATCTTTATAGAACAAAATTTTGTTTATCAGTATTTTTTTAAAAGATATTAGTTCTTTAATGTAGGTATAAAAATCCACATTATATTTTTCCATTATTTTATCATATGTAATTAAATTAACATTCAAAATTTTGTTTGTAGGTTTTAATTCTATGCTCATAGCGTGATCTCCTATTGAGTAAGAAAATGTTATATTCTGCAGAACTTCTTTTAACGAGGAAAATTTTCCTAAATTTTTTGGATCCTTCGTGAAATAACCATGTAAAAGCGTATCAATACCTTTATAGAGATTATCTTTATACTCAGAAATTATTATTGATTCAAATTCTCCCGGATGGTGTCTTTTAACATTATACCTTTTACCTACTAGGTAAATTGCTTGGTTTGCTCTATGACATACTGTATGACTCCATTTTAAAATTGGTTCTAGCACTTTACCATATGTTAGTATATATCCATAAAATTTGGGACCAAAATAGATGGGAAATCCAAAACCACGAGATGTAGAAAAGATAAATTGAAACAAATGTCTTGTTTTTTCTCCTTTTAAAAATCCTGGAAACTTATAATGTAAGACAAGTTTAGGATAAAGAGCATTATAGCCTAAATTCATCCAAGCTTCGAATAAAATGATACTATCAGGAAACTTAAATGAATCTTTTCTGCTAATGAGATCATCGCTTAATGCATCTAAAGCGGTTGGTATTGAATGAAGCCAATCTCTCTTATCTTTTAAAATCTTTAAATTTTCTTTAAATCTTTTAAGAAGTATCGGTTTAATTTGATTTTGAACTTGATTTTTTTTATAGTAATAGTTGTTCATTACTCTGATTAAAGAGGGTATCTCTAAAATTTGTCTTTTGAGGTCATGGACAACTTTAACAGTATCATTTGTAGCTTTTTTACTACTAGATCTTTCCAATGTACTTAACCAGCAAAAATCCTAATTTATCCTTATATTGTTACATCTTTAATCCATTATAATTTTAATTAAAATTCCCATTAGAAAATTAGAAAGAAAATCTCCCATGCAATATTGAGAAATGCTTTTTGGGTAATAATTTTGAGAAAAAAGATTTTAAATTTTTAATCTTGGGTTTTGCGTTTATTAAAAAGTTGTTTAAGTTCGCTCATTATAGCGCCTCTTAAACTAATTGGGCTGGCAGGGCGATTAGCTCCAGTTCCTCCTGGTGGACCGCCGGGAGGCGGGGGAGGACCGCCAGGGGGTGGTCTTGCGCTTCCTAAAGATGAATTGCTAGGGGGACCGCCAGGTGGTGGGGGTATGCTGCTAGGAGTAGTCGGTGCGGATACCATAGGAGTTACAGTTCCTCCAGTTGATTTAATTGATGACATATCATTATTCAATGTATTAATTCGGGATTCCAAAGTTGATATTTTTTGGTTCAGAGTTAATAACGATTGATCAACTAAATCAGGGATTCTAAGAATCATTGACATCATTCTTTCAACTATATCTCCAAATGCATTTAACTTTTCTTCAAGAGGAGCCCTTCTAGTTTCTTGCATGAAATTTGCAAATTCTTCTGCCATTTTTCATTCTCAATTTTTATAATTAAAGAATTATCCAATAATTTTTCTAATAATTATATATTTGAAATGTTTAATAAATTTAAGTCCGTAAGAATTAAAACTCTTCGAAATAAAAAGTATAAAAAAATATAAAAAGATTAAATTAGCTTGATTTAGATACTGAATCTTTTAAAATCATCCATAAATCGTCTAACTCGCTTCTTACCTCTAAAAATTGATGAATTTTTTTTATTAGTACATCCCTAGCTATATCAAAATCTCTTTGATAATCATTGAATTCTGCGTCTAATTTTTTTAACTTTTCGCCCTCAACTAATTTATTCTTCACTTTTTCAACACTTAAAGCTTTTTTAATAACAGAGCTTCTTTTATCTGCTACATCACTTAAAGCATCCGCGAATTCATTTTTTTTCTCAACAAAATATTCTTTTTTTAAAGTAAGATTTTTTATGGCATCAATATATTTATTGTTTACTTCGATGTAGCCATCATTTTTATGAATAATATCTTGATATAAATTTACTTCTTCATCTTGAACATTTGATTTCTTCTCTCTAAGTAAGGTTTGCATCTGCTTTATGACGTCTCTAAACGATCTATTTAACATTTCTCTTACTAGATTTGCTTTAGCAAGGTTCTCAGCATATTTTTTTTGAGAATTTATGAGGTCATTTTGTGCTTTTGCTAATCGCTTTAACTGACTTACTACCTCTTTTTCGGTTTTTGCTAATTCAAGCTCATCTTCATGTGTAATAATAGGACTCATTTTAATCAATTTATAAAAATATAATTTATATTAATTGCTAGTATGTTTTTTATGGTATTACATAATTATATTTTTTAGTTTTTTATATCATATTGGAAATGAAGCTGTAAAAATGTTATCTTTATAATTTGCCTTTATAATTTTTGCTTTAATTGTTTTATTCAATAACTCATCTGAATATATGAATGGTTTTTTCAATAAGACTTTTATTCCATAATTTTCATCAATTCTACCAATGCATTCACGATTCCAACGTCCTTTTGATACTATTTCTAATTCAATAGTATCATGCTTTTTTAAATTAATATTTGAAATTCCTAAGCGCTGATGAATTCCAAAATCTGCAGGTCCAAGTTTTAATTTGATTTTATATTTATTTTCTAATCTAGTTAATTGATTATAAAAATAATCCCATGATTTTGGTCGAATTTTTTTTAATTTTCTCCCAGTTTTATAAATTAGATACTTTTGGATTCCAATTTGAACTTTTTTTTCAGAAAATCCCATCTTTCTTAGGTTAATAACGAATCTTATGATATCTTCAATATCCTTATCATTTTGTTTTGGGAACCAGACAGGAGCGATTAGTACATTAACTTCAGAATTTAATAATATGTGAATGCTTTCAACAAGTTTTTTAACATTGTATTGGTTACATGCGCATAAATAATTCGCTTTTTCCTTATCTAAAGAGTTTAAACTTATATTTATGCGTGTAAGTTTAAGATTGCTCAGTTTCTTAATAATTTTTTCTGATAATAATAACCCATTAGTCTGCATTGAAATAGTTTTTATTCCTTCAATTTCCCAAAGTCGATATATTAATTTATACAATTCTGAATATAATAAAATTTCACCATAAGGGGCAAAATGAATTTCAATATCATAATTCCCTTTAATAACTATAGCTTTTCTAATTTCTTCAACTAAATAATCAGAATTTATTAAGAAGTTAGTTTCATAGTCTCCTGCACTAACAAAACAATATTTGCATTTCAAATTACATAAGGTTAGTGGTTTTATTTCGATAACATTTGTACCTCGATCTACCACTCCAATAAAATCCACACCCTTTAGAGGTATTTGCGAACTTTTATCTATATATATTAAATTATTTGTCATCTTAAATGAGGTTAACAATTTCCTTTTACATTTAAATTTTATATCTTAGAATAGCAACAATTTCCCCCAAATCAATAATTTGTTGGCCGGTGGGATGCTCACTACTTAAAATGTGAAATATTCCACCAGAATTTTCAACATTAGTTAAAATTTCTTCGATTTGAAGTTTTTTTTCTTTTGATGTGCCTCTTATCAAAATATCAGCCAAGAATAATTCTTCTACTGCTCCCATTTTTGAAGCTTTGGAGACTTCATTCACACCAATTGAAATTAAATCTGCATCAGTGGCGAATAGTTTTAGAATTTTTTCGATATTTTCTGCTTCTTGTAATATTTTTACATTCCTCTTTAATTTTTTTAATTTGGCAGATTTTAGCGTCTCTAAAATCGCGCTTTCAGTACCAGAACTAGCATGGATGCTATTGATTTTTGAAAGATATTCTGGATTTTTCTTTTCCTTCAGGTATTTAATGAAATTATCTTTAGTATTTCCTGGTCCACATAAAATTATTACATTAATATTAATGTTTTTGATATTCTCATCAATGATTTTTTTGATATCGTCAAAAAATTCCTCATATGCCTTATTTCGATAAGTTTGTTCATATCTTTTTCCAGGAATCGTTTTTTTAATTGTTGCAATTCTATTATGGCTGAAATTAGTTATAAGAGATGCTGTTGCTAATCCTGTTTCAATAGCAATTATTAACAAAACAAAATTTACTTCAAATTTTGAAGATGCTTTTAACCTCTTTATTTCATTTTTTAACCACTTTTCCTTTTTGATTGCTAATTTCTGACCTATTTCAATGTTAAACGTATGATACGTTCCAAAGCTAACGAAATCCTCAGGACCTTCAATAATAGTACCTTTAATTCGTAATCTGTTTGAAAATTCATGGAATGAGACTGATTCTACGTTTAATTTTAACCACATAGGTTTTCGGTCTCCTTTAGTACCTTCCCTTAATACCACTCTTCTAGAGGTACGAGTAGAAACATTATCATTTTTAGAGATAACATTATAGAGCGTCCATAAATCATTTAAATTCTCAGTTTTAACAATAATTTCTTGGTTTTTATTATCTATCTCAAGAATCTTCAAATATTAAATCAACTTACCTAATTAACATTTTTCCTAAGTTAATTAAGTAATAGATCGTAGAAAAGCTTAATTTTTCAGATGAAGAGTAAATAAAAAAAAGGAAAAGGAAACAAAAATATTAAATTTATATTATTTTTCTCCTAAGGCTGCTTTAATCTTTTCAAGTTCTGCCATGCGTTTCTTTTTTTCTTCTTCTCGTTTTCTTATTTCTTCCTCATCAACCTTTTGGAGAGAAACCCCTTTCTTAATTTCTTCTTGTAATTCTTTATCAATCGGCAATATTCCCTATCTCCTTTACAGTTAATAATTTCTGTGAGGAAATTATAAAATTTAATTTACAGATATTATAATAGTTTTTATTTATAAGTTTAAGTTTATAGAAAAATATTTAAAAATCGATAAAAATTAGAGATCCAATTCCATTAAATAAGCATTTTCTTGATTTCTATAATAATTCTCTATTTCTCTTACAATGCGAAAATTAAATTCTTCATATAACTTTATTGCAGTTCTATTTTTTGTTTTAACATTTAAAACGATCTTTTTTATTCCATCCATTTTTCTAACAATTTCTAGTGTTTTCGTTAACAAATAAGAACCATAACCCTTATTTTGATTTTTTTTATTAATTAAAAAATTAATAATATTCAGCCTATTAAGGTAATCTTGAATAATGATTATGAAGCCTAATATTTTCTGCTTATCTTGCTTTTTAATTAATTTTAAAAATAAGGGGCTTTGTAAGATCAATTTTTTCATAGTTTCTTTCGAAAAAGCATCGCTTTTGAAGGCTTCTTTTTCCATTTTCATAATGGTATCCAAATCATCTAAATTAACCTTGTTAATCTCCATCAATACTCATCTCTTCTTTAAATACCTTAATGGGGGTTTTTTCTGTTGTTTGGCAATATTCTTCTTCCCTAAACGGAGTTATTTCTACAATAAATCCATTTAATTCACGTTCTTCAAGTAATTCTATGAATTTGTCTTCTAAAGCAAAAGTTAATGGCATTTTTATATGCATTTTGTTAAAATTTACATACTTTTGAGGAATTTTTATCTCATTAATTAAAAAATCTTTAAATTCTTTCAAAGCATTTACATTACCTTCAATTTGAGCAAATAGCAATAGTCCTTCTTCTGATAGATCTTCATAAGGCATTTTAATTGATTTTGCTCGTCTTATATATCTTTCTTTTAGCTGCCAATAATCCTTAGTTCTTATTGGGCAGAAGTGAATTTGAAGATTAACTTTATTGTGAATTTTTCGTAATAATTCAAGAGCTTTTTCTTTACTCTTTTCTACAGAGGCAATTGATCCTTTCTTTAAAATAAAACCCCTTTCCTTAAGATGTTGACTATTTGGAAAAGAAAACTCAAATTCATTTAGATTTATGAATTCTGCTCCAATTTTATCTAAATAAATTATGAAGTCTTCAAGTTCCTTCAAATATTTTTTATTGGGAATGACTGGTACTTCTGCTCCAACAATAAATCCTTTATTTAATGCGGATTGAATCACATTCCAATTTTCTTTAGGGGGATTAAATCTTATTTCGTCTAAACCAGCTTCAGCCAACTTAATAGCGATTTCTTCACTAAAATTTAAACCATTGGTATAGAGATGAATGTGAAACTTTTTGCCTTTTCTCATTTTGACATATTTAATAAATTCTAGTGTCTTTTCAAAGTTATTACCAAAGAGAGGATCCCCCCCGGTTAAACTCATCCCTTTTGCATTCATTAGATTGATCTCATCAATTAATTCTTCCTTAGATTTAATTTTAATTTCATTAGCATAAGTAAAATCCTTTCCTTTTCTTTCATTTGAAATGGGACAATACCAATAGCAATGTTTAGGATTTTGGCATAATCCATTTATAAATAAAACCGTTTTTGTCCCATTTAAACACAGCTGGCATCCCTTCGGGATACCTCTGCCTTTAATAAAAAATGTTCCTGCTTTTGATTTTGAAACGTTCAATATTTTTATTTTTGATAGAGTTTTTTTCTAACAATAGATTTCTTATTGGCGAGCTCTTTTAACACACTTTCCGTTGTTTCTTGAATATTTAAAGTTCTTTTTAAAAATACCCCAGTTCTTCCATATTTTTCTCTTTTTAATAAAACACTTATTCTTTCATTTATGGTATTCAAACTGATTTTTAACTCTTTTGCTGCTAAATGCTCATTTCCAATAATTGAGTATTCTTCATGGCCTTGTTCATTTGGTTTGATTAATAATAATCTCTTATCTACCCCAGGCACCCTAATGTTATTTTCTAAATCATTTAGATTTACCTTACCACCAAAATCATAAAATTCTAAGGTATTAGCCTCTAATTTAGAAAGAGGAACCGTTATACTTTCTAATTCACTTAAATAAATATATAGCTTCAGTGAATCATTTGGAGTTGCCATAAGAATTTCTCGAAGATAAGGATCAAATCCATGCTTATTTAAAATATATTCAACTTGAAAAGAAGGAATTAATTGCGTGAAAATAATATCAATATCGCTATCAATATGAACATCACCACGAGCAACGCTCCCATAAATAAATGGTTTCAATCCTTCCTTTACGAAAATAGATATTAATTCAATCGCTCGGGCTCTTTTTGATTTAAGAAGTTTCCAATTCTCTTCTGAGTAAATAGATGTTTGGTAATGTTCTTTCAAAATTTTTGCTTTTTTCATTTGTAGGGACTTACTTTTTGCAGTTTATTTTATTTATTTTCTACAATGTTAATTATAGTGCCTAAGAGTATAGTTTCATAATACTTGAAAGAATTTGAAGCTTTTTTAAACATAAATAATTTCCAATCGGATGTATCATTCGAAGTAATTTTTAAAATAAATCTTTTCAATGAATGTTTTTTTAAAAATCTATTTACCTTGCCACTATAAACTAAACACATACGTGATCTTAAATTACCTGAATTTAAAATTTCAAGAATTTGTGTTTTATTAAATCTATTTAGTTTCGGATTAATTAAAATAAGTTTATTATTGTTAATATCGTTGATGAATGGACTATAAATAAGATTTGTTTGAATAAAGTTCACAAGATAATACTTTATACTTATTTTAATTCTATTTTGTTTGAAAAATTCATATAACGAATTGATTAATTTTATAATATCTTTTTGAATTTCAATCCTATTATTATCTTTTGGGTTTTTAAGGATTTTGCACGTTAAATTAATTACATCCATTCCATAGCTGCTTATACCTTCAGCTAAAGCGCTAGATAGCTTTCGCCTGTTCCTAGATTTAATTAATATTATTGTGGGTTTAGAATTAACGTTTTTGTTTTCATTAGGATACTTTGTTAATTCAAATTGTTTAATTATAATATTTTTATTCTGAGTTTTAATGGCAGAGCCTTTAAATACTATTCTGGATAATCTTTCATTAGATAATGAGAATCTCCATCTATTTACCGATTTAAATATTCTAACACCTATAAGTAATAAAATCAATATAATAATTATTATACTATCTACTAAAATCCAATCTACTTGGAAGATATCAAAAGCCATAAGCACTCATTAGAGAAATTTTTTTATTTTACAACTTGATTTATCCAGTTCAAATATTTTTCCAATCCTTTATCTATCTTGAATCCTATACATTCTGGAGTATCATAGCTATGAATTTCATTAATCTTGTCAATTAAATCCTTACTATTTTTTTCATTCGTTTTAATTACGAGCAGATGTTCCCCATTCTCTTCAATTCTTCCCTTCCATCTGTAGATAGAAATAATATCTTGAATAATGTTCACGCATGCCACAATTTTGTTTTCTACTAATGTCTTCGCAATTTTTTTGCCTTCCTCTAAATTAGGAACGGTAACTAAAAAGATATAATGACTCATTTTAATCCCTTGGTTTATATCCAATTATCTAATAATGTTATACTGATTTACAAGTCTTTTAAGATTTATGATAGATTCTTTACTCAAAAAATATAGTGGATAATAATAAGATAGCTATAGAATAAAGATAATGATTAGTAATTATGAAGATTGGTGGTACAATAAAATCTTAAGAGGGTATGCTAAAGCGCGAAATAAACGTTATGAAACTCTGTGGCTATGTAAAACCCTCAGGAAGCTCATGTTCTTGTTAGATACTACGAATGATATAAGCCTGGTGAAAAATAGTTTAATCATTTTACTTAATCTTATTGGGGACCTTCCACTGGATAGATTTGAAAAAGCAGGGAAGGACTCAAGATTTCTCTCCAAAAATGAGAGAGAGAAGTTGAAAGAACTTTTGAGAGATACTTTAGTAATTTAGATTAAAATTGTATTTAATTAGGTTTTTTTAAATTCATTGATGAAAATGTGTACTATTTAGGTACTATTCTAGAATAAATATTAAAACTCTGATTAAATTACGAGAAAATGAATCTTACGGATAATTATATTTTTAACATAATCAAAAAAACTGGTTTATCACGGAGAGAAATTGAGCATCTTATTGTTAAAAAACAACAGGACCTCAAAGAAATCTCTAAATTGAACGTATTATATGTTATTTGTAAAGAATTTGCTATTGATGTTAAGAGTATTTATGAATCATTTCAAATTTAAGTCCTCATTATTTATTTTACCTAAATAAATTCCGCTTTTATTCTTTTACTATATATCTTAATATGCACCTTTTATTTCCCTTAGTCAGCGTTGAAAGAACTTTAATCTTGAGATTCGGGTTATAACCTTTCAATATGGAGATATCAATATATTCGCAGTAAATCTGGCCGTATTCTACTTTATCCCACTCTTTACATCCATTACAGAACATACAATCCCTTCCCACGATCTCTAGATTCCCATCAATTATTTTTGGTGTATATTTTAATGTATTTTTGGCATCTAAATCGCCATAAATAAATAAATTTTTTAAATTTAATTCCTTACCTTGTGATTTAACAATCTCAGCTATTCTCCTACCTCGTTCTTCTCCATATTTCTTCACTGCATTCACCATTGCTTCTCTCCCCTTATCTGCAAACTCAGAAATGATAATCTCTGCTATTGTACAGAATAATTGGGCAAACATCGCAAAGAAATGGCTTTTGTATCTAGAGCCAACTTCTGTCTGACCATTGAGTACCTCCATCAAATCATCATTCGTAAAACCTTCACGTCTTTCTGTGATTTTTTTAAACACCTTTAAATTTTACTATTTGAATCTAAATAATTTAACATTATTTACAATCATTAATATCTTATTACGATTTTTTAATAGAAAGATTGAAAAGAATTATGTAAAGAATTTGACTTTTTTACCTTATTTCTGTTAAATACTTAATTAAAAGTAGTTTAAATTCTTAAAAGTAAAAAAATAAATATGGAAAAACGTTCCTATTGCGATAGATGTGGAACCTTAATGAATTGCGAAACGCGTAAAGAATTAAAAGGTGGAACAGCTACTACTTTTACCTGCCCTAAGTGTTATTACCGTTATGAACAAGGTCTACGGTATAATCCCGCGATTAAACAGTACATAAGCTATTATAAATATTCTTGAGAAATCAATTTAGCAAATCTTCCTTAAACATACACGAGATAATGAATGCCACTCGTGGTTCGAAATTAGACCAAGTGAAAAAAATCCCCAATACAAACTTAATTGCGTTGATAACTGTGTGTATGTCGATGAAAAGATGCTAAATATGTCAGAAAATGCGAAAAAAATCTTATCTAATAAATCTAATATAGAATTAATCTCTGTCGATTATTACCTGGGTGTCAATACAATCAAAGCAATTGATCATAGCTCAAGAGGATTTCAAGCTCAAAATAAATTATTAATCCTCACACCTGTCAATGCATTAAAATCTCAAAAAGTTCCCGATAATATACCATATAAACACAATGTCATGATTTTAAAGCCAGAAGAGTTCGCCGAGTTTATGGGATATAGAGACCAAACCTATACTATGTTTATGAACGCCGTGAACCTAGCACGAATCGCGCCCATCCATAAAAACGCATTTGAAAAGTAAGAAGATCTGGCTGCTAAAAGCCTTAACGATATAAAAACAAGCCTAAATTTCTCGCATGATGACTTTAAAGCCTTCTTAAAGAAAAATAAGAAGCAAGATCTATTAAATTATGTAGGAGATGGCTCTAAAATCACTGATTGGATTTGAATCATAATTAAGCAAGATATATTTTCTAGAATTTTTGTAGTTATAAAGAAATTTATATTAGAATTATTTTATTTAATATACAATTAAAATCGTTTTTAGAAAAATCATAATCGGAGTTGAGAAAGTACTATCCTTCATAATGTATTCATTATAGACCAATATACGGGCATCTGTTTAATCCATCGTAAATATGGAACGATAGAGTTTAATCAAGATTTAGTTTCAGGGTTTTTAACAGCCTTAAAGGATTTTAGCGTTGAATTCTCAAAAGGTAGTGGTGAATTAAAAGTTATTGATATGCAGATATTTTATCTATTGTTAGTCTTTAAGGGGGGAGTGTTATGCACGGCTGCTGCTGATAAGAATGATGATGCCAAGATAACGCATAAGGCGTTAAGCGACATTATTGATAAATTTCTTGCTGGATATGAGGAGAAACTTCAGAATTGGGGCGGAGATGTCCGTCTTTTTAGGGGTTTTGAGCCTGTTATTGACGACATGTTGCAAAATGGAAAAGTTGCAGAGGTTGAGTTAAAGATTCCGATTTTAAAAATTTTTGAGAAGGATTTTGTAAAGTCCCGGAAGCAAATTGCGAAGAGGGGTTTAGTTCTTACTGAGGAAGATTTACGACAGTCGAGGGATCAGAAGCCAGCGTGGACATCAAAGCGGTTGCCAAAACAAGTAATTACACAGGGTTTTTTAGATAGGGAGATGTACAAAATAGCGCATTTAGCTGATGGATTTCATACAATAGAAGAGATAGCAGAGAAGACTGGCAAACCAGAGGCAGAGATCCAGGTTATGATAGATGATTTGGATGATCTTGGTCTTTTAAAATTTATTGAAATTAAGTAATATTTTTAATTTAATTTACTCATCCTCTTATTTTATGACTACTTCCTTCAAAAAGTTCAAGTTTTAAGGGCTACAAATCTGAAAATAACTATATTATAATTTCAATTTGCTGTATAATGTAAGATTGAATTTTTTGTCTATTTCAATTGAATTGAATCTTCTATTAATAGAAAACATAAACTTATTTAACAGATCAAAAAAATCCCAGCATGTTTTTATAGAATCGTGATTACTAGAAAAATAGGACAATAGACAAAATGTTCAGAAAAATGACATCAAAAAGATTTTTATCTGAAAAGAGAACAACACACCAGTCAATTTCGATATCTCCAGCACTTAAGGATTGGATTGAGAGATATGTAAGTGTAAATCAGCAAAAATTTCCTGAGGATGATAGATTTAGAAGTGTATCTGCCTTTTATAATTATGTAATGGAGAAGGTTATGAATATCTTCCAAAAGGGAAAGGGTTTAGACGATTTTGAGAGATTCGTTGATATTGGTATAAGTGGTTTTTATAGGGACTTTTCCTTTAGAGCTACAATACCCCAACACGAACCATCGTTAGAGAAGAATAGATATAGTGGATTATCTTATGAGAAGATAACTAGTTACTTATTTGCCTTCAGAAAGTATCTTTTAAAAAATATTGATATCAGAGATATTTCAACCATTACAAATCTTCTTGAGCGATTTAAAAATTATGCTTTAGCGAATAAAACAGCAAGAGATTATAGATTTGAGGTCGTTACAGGAAAGGATAGTAAATATCCAACTTTAATTTGGGAGATTGTGGGTATTTACAGGAATATAAGTTATGAAAGTTATAAATTCTTTGTCGGAACGTTTGGCTTTATTGGAATAAAACTAATTAATGCTATTTATTCAGAACATGACAATTATTGCAGAATGGATTTTAAACCAACAGATTTGTATTTTGAGGAAAAATTAATGAAAAGTAAAAGAATAGAGTTAATGAATGAAAATTTGAGATACTTTACAAATTACAGTAGGATTTTGGAGGATGATGATTATTTTTTATGGATGAATTTAGCTGAGGAAAAAGAGTTTCTTATTAACTTTAACAATGAGAAGAATTTTAGAAAAAAATTAGATTCTATAATAGATGATATAAAAAGATATAGTGAAAAAGAAAAGTTTGATTTTAAAGTATTGAAATTATTTGAAAAACTTCATTGGATTGAGATAATCGACAATAAGAAACTTACTTTTCGAATTCGATTAGATGAAAAGAAATTTCAGCTTGAGAGAGAATTCTTAATTAAAACTCTTTTAAATAATACAAAAATTACTAAAAGAGATGACCAATCTTCTCTTCAATAGATTATCTTCTGTTTGTTAGTAATTTGTTTAATAATTTTTCAAAAGGGATTTAAAGAAATATTATTTTTAAAGTAAATGAAAAAATTTATGAAAATTCTTTGATTAGTTATTGTATTATGAATGTGAATAAAATTGATGACAATGTATACGAGATACCGCCTAAGACATTGATGGCACGAGTAGAAGGACGAATTGAGAAGTTTCAAATGAAAGTACCGGTACATATCTATGCTAATGAGTACATTCTTGAGAAAATAAAATTAGATAGAACGCTTGATCAGATAGCAAATGTGGCTTGTTTGCAAGGAGTTGAAAAACATGTAATTGCACTTTCGGATGCTCATCAAGGATATGGTTTTTGTATTGGTGGAGTTGCTGGTACAGATGCAGATAAGGGAATGATATCACCAGGAGGTGTAGGGTACGATATTAACTGTGGAGTTAGGTTATTGAGAACGAATTTAATGCTTAAAGATATAAAAAATACCATTCCAACCCTATTAAATACAATTTTTAAAAATATACCTTCAGGTTTGGGTTCAAAGGGTAAACTAAACATAACTTATTCAGATCTAGACAAGGTTTTAAATACAGGAATGAATTGGGCTTTAGAGAATGATTTTGCGATTGAAGAAGATCTTCAATATTGTGAGGAAAAGGGTTGTTTAAAAGATGCTGATGCAAGTCTTATTTCTCAAAAAGCGAAAGAAAGAGGAATTAAACAACTTGGATCATTAGGAAGTGGTAATCATTTCCTTGAAATTCAGAAAGTTGATGCGATATATAACGAGTCAATTGCAAAGAGACTTGGCATCAATGAAAAAAATCAAATCACAGTCATGGTTCACACTGGTTCTCGAGCAATTGGTCATCAAGTTTGCAGCGATTCACTACGTAGCATAGAACGTGCAATGAAAAAATATAATATCACGGTACCAGATAGGGAATTAGCTTGTGTTCCAGCAGATACTCCAGAAGCACAAAATTATCTTAGTCAAATGGCTTGCGCTGCTAATTTTGGTTTTACAAATCGTCAATTGATAACTCATTGGATAAGAGAGTCTTTCCAACATCATTTTAATAAGAGTTTTGATGAGTTGGGTTTACATTTAATTTATGGAGTTTGTCATAATATTTTAAAAATAGAAGAGCATGAAGTAAATGGTAAAAAAATGAGATTAAATGTGCATCGCAAAGGTGCTACTCGAGCATTTCCGCCTGGACATCCAGTACTTCCCCAAGAATATAAAGAAATTGGACAACCAGCATTAATTCCGGGTACAATGGGAAGTGCATCATACTTATGTGTAGGAAAACCTAAAGCGATGGAACTTTCTTTTGGATCTACGGCTCATGGATCTGGTAGAGTTATGTCTAGATCTAAGGCAACGAAAAAATACTGGGGGTCTAAAGTAAAGGAGGATTTAAGTAATAGAGGAATTTTAGTTAAAGCGGCCTCTATGAAAGTAATTGCTGAAGAAGCACCAGGTGCTTATAAAGATATTGATCAAGTCGTTCAGGTAAGTCATGATTTAAATATAGTCGAAAAAGTAGTTAGACTAGTTCCGATTGGTGTTGTAAAAGGTTAAAATATGATTAAGACTCTAAATATCGAAAGTAATATCAATTTCAATTTTATCTTTTTTTTGTTCAATGTTCATAAATGAATAGGTTATTGCTTTTACTTCTGTTCCTACTTCATGCTTATTTAGGTCAAATTTGTCTCCTATTGCTGTTGCTTTTAGTTTATATCCATCATTTTTTTTTTTAATGAACTGCACAGTTATTTCTTTAAATACTAATCCGTCTACATCAAATATATAAAGAAATTCAGAAAGGAAATCAAAACATAAAGCATATAAATCTTCAGAATTTATTTCGATAATTTTTGTAATAAGAGGGGAAATTTTTTTTAAATTAGGCGTGATTGTAGACATTAAACCTAAAGCCGTCTGCGAGAAAGCTTCTTCTAATGTTCTACCCCAACTTCTTACTTGTACATCTGCAGTATGATCTTTAAATTCAAATCCAGCCTTTTTCATCATCTGAAAACCATTTAGATACAATTAATTCAATACCTTAAATTATTAAACTTTTTGGCTATATAATGAATTTTCTTAGGACTTTAAATCTCTTTTTGATAAAATTCTTTTATATGCTTTATACAATTTTAGACGATTTAATTTTTTATCAAACTTTAACTTTTATCAGAAAATATTCTAACTTTGAACTCAAATTATATGATTATTTCTACAGTAAGACTAAAATTTATCCTAAAAATATTATAGTAATTAATCAATTTGTTTTTTATTTTGTGGATAATGAGTATTATTTTGAAGCAAAAATGCACTTGAATTCCATAAGGTTTAAATTCTGTAGAAAAGTAGCATTGATTCGTTCGGAAAATACTCTTATTAATTTAATACATAGTTTCTTTCCAGATATTTATATTCATGATATTAAAGTTGAATTCAACATTTATTCTGGGAAACGGGAAATATCAGTAAATTTTCTTACTTTTGAAGATAGAGGAATAGCTATAGGAAGAAATGGAGATTATATAAAAGCTGTCAATAAATTACTTGAGAGATTTATCATTTTCCAAAATAGAGGGACTCCAATAAAAATTTCGTGTAAAGTTATGAAATTAAACCATTAAATTACCAAGGAACGTCTTTTAAACCTACAACGTAGGCTACAGTATTCGCAATAATACTCACTGAAGGGGTTAAAATCAATAAAAAGATTATTATGAAAAGATCAGGTGCTAAATAAATTTCCGGGAAAATTAATGTTGGTATAGATGCAAAAAGAATTGCTATTAATACAAAATCAAGTTGATCAATTATCCAAAACGGTGCTCCACTTTGAATGTTTAATCTTCTTTTAAAAAAAGACCCAATTAAATCTCCAATAGCAGCTCCATAAGAACAAAGAATTATTCTAATTAATATCATTAATACCCCAATTGGGAATTCTCCTCCAATAAAATAGAATTTGTAATGGAATAGATCGGAATAGATTTTATAAATTCCATTTGCTGCTCCAGAAACAGGGATTATCTCAATTGCGGGCCATAATGCCAGGAATAATAGAAAGATTCCAAAGGAGATCGGTATACCTATATAGAGTGGGCCAAAAATTAATCCCCTCCATGTCTTATGATCTCCTAGTATTCTTCTCCCATCTTTACAAAATTTGCCTCCATCTATCGGTTTGCCTTTACCAACTATTACCATTCCTGCATTTGATATATAACCTGGTGTTATAAACAACAAACTAAAAATTAGAAGAGCTACCCAATCTGTCCATGTAAATATGAGAGAAATTATGATAAAATTCATAATAAATAAACAGGCAAAACTTAGCGCTAAAATTTTTGCTATTTTTGTATTTCTCTTTATGAGAATCTCATCATAATCCGTTTTTGACATATTTATTTAGTGAGCTGTAAGAGAAATTACATAAAATAATAATTTATTTAAATTAAATATTGTTAAATTTAAAGCTAAATAATAAATCATTAATAATATTATTCGATAAATAATTATCTTTTAAAAGTGAGACTGTAATATTAAAAATTACGGATAAGGCAAATCAATATATATTAAGGGCTTGATTGCTCTCAATTAATTTGTCGGTTAACATGATATTTTTAAATGTTTATTATCAATAATTATAAAGTAGGTGTAATTATTTGTTGACTAATCCAAAGAATAATGATAATCACTCTTTTAATATTGACAGATTTTATAAGAAATATTTGAAAGGCCCAAAAATATTTAAAATGCGTGAAGCTTTAGAACCTTCGTATATTCCTGAAGAATTACCACATCGGGATAAAGAAATAAAGAAAATTGCAGGAATAACAGCATGTGCGCTAGAAGGAGATGTCCCTCCTAGTTTCTTATGCTATGGTATGACTGGTACAGGTAAGACTGCCACCATTAGGTATATCAGCCAAAAATTAGCTCAGCATTGTGAAAAAAATCTTCCATGGTGGATTTATATAAATTGTAACATCGTTTCTACTCCTTATCGTATTCTAGCTCACATTTATAATACGATAGAAGGAAAAGAAAAAATACCACCTACTGGATTGCCAAAAGATATAATTTTTAAAAAGTTATTAGGGTTATTAGACATACGCATCAAAAATAGCGTTTGTTTTCTTGTTTTAGATGAGATTGATATTCTTATTGAAAAAACAGAAGGAAATGAAATTTTATATGATTTAACAAGATTAAATGAGAACTTAGATTCATGCAGAGCATGTATAATAGGCATATCAAATAAATTAAGGTTCATGGAATATTTGGATTCAAGAGTCACTTCTGGATTGTCAGGGCAAGAACCAATAGTATTTCATCCTTATAATGCTAATGAATTAGCTGACATACTAATCCAACGCTCAAAAATTGCTTTTAATGAAAAGGTGTTAGATCAGGGTGTTATAAAGCTCTGTGCTGGTTTAGCTGCAAAAGAACACGGGGATGCTAGAAAAGCACTTCAATTATTAAGAAAAGCAGGAGAGCTCGCTGAAAGAAAACAGCACAAGATAATTTCAGAATCAGATATAATTAAGGCTCAAAAAGACCTCGAAAAAAATCACATAATTGAATATATATTATCGATGCCGCTTCAAGCACAATTGACATTAACCGCAATTCATCTTCTTAAGAAGTATGGAAAAGGTCATATTATCACCTCTGGAGATATATATGAAACGCATTCAGAATTAGCTGAGAAAGTGCCTGGTATAAAAAAATTAACCCAAAGAAGGATAAGTGATTACATAAATGAATTATCTCTAGCAGGAATAATAACTGCTAGTACTAAATCCATGGGACACTATGGAAGGACAAAGTTAGTTAATTTTGATATTGAAAAAGATTTAGTTGAGCGTGCTTTATCTCAAATAGAAAAATTTCAAATTAGCGGCATTTTAAACCATAAACCAATAGTTTTATTGACTGATAAGGTTAAAATAAAGAATAATGTTTTTAGAAAGCTAATTTAATCTGAAAATTCCCATTTTTCAATATTATCACTAATTTTCCTAAGAAAAGAAACTGCTATTTTTTGATCTTTTTCTCTTAATATCAGGAATAATCTAATTAAGTGTTTACAGAATTTTTTTTCTTTGGCTCTTCTTGTTTGAAAATCATGGCAGTTGTGTTTTAACTCTTTTTCATTTAAATCTATTTTAAACAGATAAGGTTCTTCTTTCGATCCTACGACGTTGCCTAGTATTAATCCTTCATTTAAATCGACTTTTTTTATATTAAACGCAGATTCTGAAACACTTACCGCGCGATTAAGAGTTGTCTTGTCTGTGAAACTCTTTAAAAGAATATTAAATTCATCTTTATTTTTTAGTTCGAGAGTATTTCTAAGTTCACTTTCCTTTTGATAAAATTCCATTTTACGTAAAATTTCATTCTTACGATTTCTTTGCCAAGCTTGAAGTTTAGAATTCAAATTCTCGGATAATTTAAGATTTTTATCATCATCCTGAATAAGAAATTTATTTTTAATTGCATTTTCAATGAAGATCTTTGCTTCATCCGGGGGGTAAAGAAATAAATCAAAGGAAATTTTAAATAAAAGATTTTCATATGGAATCTCGGGAAAGTTGATGATTTTCCATATATATAATACCATTTCTGATATTTTTTGTCGAGGAATTGAAAAAGACATATTTAAATTTATTAATTATTACTTTTTAAATCTAATTCAAATGCCTTTAATGTATCTAATTCAATAATCGGAACAATTCCGGGGGTTGGATCTATTCCAAAACTTTTCATAAAATCTGTTTGGGACTGAAAACATCCAGAATTAATCAAGGTAACATTATTATATTTCCCACTTCCATTTATATGAATATGACCGGTATGAAAAATATCAGGAATTCGATCTATCACAAGAAAATCTTTTTCTGCTGGCGCAATTTGTGTTTTTTCACCAAAAATTGGCGCTAAATGTCTACAAATAAGAAATTCTTTCATAGCATCAATAGGTTTATTTATATCTAAATCATGAATTAACAAATTCATATCATGAATACTTTCTCCATGATAAATGAGTGTGCTCACATTATTAGTTTTGATTAAAGAAGGATTTCCCAAACATGTTACATTTAAATCAATTAAAGCCTTGCTATATTTTTTTGGGACTGCGGGTCTAGGTAGAGCATTCCTAACTGGTTCATGATTACCAGATACATAAAAAACTTTAATGTAATCTGGAATTTCAGTCAGTAACTCTGAAGCTTTTTTAAATTGCATGTAAATATCAGAAATTATTAAATCATCTTGTTGATTCGGATAGACTCCAATCCCATCAACTAGATCACCATTTATTATAATATATTTTATTCTTCCAGCAATTTCTCTTAATTTCTTATTACCAACTTTACCATTTAAAAAATTTAAAAATCTTTTAAATAAAGGTTCTTCAAATTCTTTGCTACCAATATGAGTATCTGAAATTAAAGCAAGAGAAATTGGTAATGTAGATCGATTAGGTTGATAGTCTGTGGGTATATCTATTTTTGAGATGTAATCTGCAAAAATTATTCCATTTTTAAACTTTTCACCTGAGTTATACATTCCTTTTACATATAGCATCTGATCAAAAACAATTCTTTTGACGATTTTTATAGATTCTTTATCTTCAGAATCTTTTCTAACAAGTACATTAATATTACCTGTTAAATCTTCCAATTCTAAGAAATAATTCCCATTTTTGGTTTGACGAATATTTTTAACTAATCCAATAGTGGATATTTCCACGTCTCTAGATAATCTAAGAATATTTTTTATGGAAACTGCAGAAAGTACCTCGGGTCTTTTTCTCATTAATATGTGTAGTTTTTTGAACTTATCTAGTGTCAACTGATAAAAATCAGAATACTCTCCATTTGTATATAATTTTCCTGTTGGATCTTTTAAAATTGTATAATCAAATTCATAGTCTTTAGCGATAGGACTGACTTTTATTTTAGATTTTGTTGTTCCAAATTGTTGAATCTTTGATTTTTCTTTTATTAAAAAGCTTTCAGTAGAAGTAAAGTTTATATCTTCTAATTTAGTAGGCAATTCGATGGGTAATTCCTCCATTTGTACTTTTGATTCTTGAGTTTTTATCTCAAGGTTAGAACTTTTAGGCTGTTTCAATCTAATATCATCCACAGTAGATTCTTTTTCATTTTGTAAATCCTTTGACTTTTCGATTGTCCTTTTCAGTGCTTTTTGTAATTCTTCATTTGAAATTTTTTTTAAAATGCTTTCTGTTAAATGACTATTAAAATTTGGAATAAAGCTTAGTTCTTTTATTAGATTACTCAAACCTTTTTGTAGATTTTTTAGATCTAATATTGATTTCATACTTTGAGGAGTAATATTTATACCCGAATTAACGAGTGCATTAATTATTATCCTCTTTTGCTCTGCCAAATCCTTATCCAATTTTTTCTCTACCAGAATATTAATTATTGTATTAATGTTGAGACAAAATTTAATGATTTATTATTAAGCAAAGAACAAATTTTTACTTTTTATAATTAGGGAGTGTTTTAAATATCAATATTATTAAAACAACTAAAAATTCTTTATCCCTATTTATTAAAAAATTATGGTTCAATTAGCCTATTAATAAATCAATTTATTGGTTTAAGATTGTTAAATTTCTTAGAAACCCTAAAAATACACATTTTAAGTTGGCTATCAATGGTCGATATGAGCAAGGAAATGGAAGATTATTTTTTAAGAATTCAAAAACAAGTAGATATTTGTTATGATCTCGCAGAAAGAGCCCGTAAAAAAGGATTAGACCCAGAATTGTATGTAGAGTCTCCACAAGCAAGAGATTTAGCTGGAAGGGTAGAAAAACTTGTTGGACCAGAAGGAGTCGCAGATATCATAAGAGAACTTAAGATTAAGGGAAAAAGTGATGATGAAATAGTATTTCAAGTAGTTTCAGATATTTTGGATCAAAAAATTGGAGATATTCAATCATTAGAAGAAAGAGTGGAAAGATCTATTAGAGTAGGTTTAGCAATAAAAACTATGGGTGTTGTCAGTGCTCCCTTAGAAGGAATTTCAAAGATTCTCATAAGAAATGACAAGCAAGGAAATAAATATTTATCCTTATATTTTGCAGGACCGATAAGAGCCGCTGGAGGAACGACACAGGCATTATGTGTTCTAATAGCTGATTATGTAAGAGAAAAAACAAAAATACCTAAATATGAAGCCACAGAAGCTGAAATTGGAAGATATGTCGAAGAAGTAAAATTATATGATAGAAGAGTTCATTTACAATATCCATCCTCCAATGACGAGATAAGATTCGCAGTAAAACACTTACCTGTAGAAATAAATGGGGATTCAACAGAAGAAGAAGAAGTCTCAGCGTTTCGAAATTTACCAAGAATTGAAACAAATAAAATCCGCGGGGGTGCCTGCTTAGTATTAAATGATGGAATTCTTCTTAAAGCGCCAAAACTTTTAAAAATCGCAAAAACAATGAAATTAGAAAGTTGGAATTGGTTAGCTGATTTAAAAAAAGTAGCTAATAAAGGAGAAGATAAAAACACTGTTGTAAGTAAGGTAGGAGTAGAAGAAGTAAAAGAAGAAAAAAAGAAGAAAATTCTCCCTAATTCAAAATTTGTTGCTGATATTATAGCAGGAAGACCAGTTTTCAGTCACCCATCTGAAATAGGCGGTCATAGAATAAGGTATGGAAGATCTAGAAATACTGGTTTAGCGGCAGCGGGAATCCATCCTGCGACTATGGGGATTTTGGATGATTTTATCTCAATAGGTACACAGTTAAGAATTGAAAGGCCTGGTAAAAGTACGAGTATTTGTCCTGTTAATTCCATTGAACCTCCTATTGTTAAATTGAAAAATGGGAATGTAATTAAAGTAAATAGTTATAAAATGGCAAAACATTATTTTCCTCAAATAGAAAATGTTTTATTTCTAGGTGATATACTTTTTGGTTTTGGAGAATTCGCAGAAAATAATCATATCTTAGTAGCTTCTGGTTATGTAGAAGAGTGGTGGGCTTTAGAATTAGAAAACGCCATTGGGAACCTACAAAATATAGATCAAAAAATACGTGATTATATAACTAATCCCTTTGAATGTAAACCTACAGCTGATGAAGCAATAGAAATATCTTTAAATTACAATATACCTCTACACCCCTCATATACTGATTTTTGGGGCAATATCTCAGTAGAAGAATTAGATCTTTTAAGAAAGGCATTTATATCTAATTTTTCGGTACAAAATGAGAAAATTATCTTAGAAAATACTAACAAAATTAAAGAGATTCTTGAAAAAGCATTTATTTTACATAAAGTTAAAGATAATAAAATTTTTTTTAAAAAAGCCATGAATAGTGTCTATAAGGCGTTATTTAATCTTAAAGATAAAAAATTAGTTAAATATAGTAAGGAAGATGATGTATTCAGTTATTTTTTCAAGGTATCTTCTATTAGAGTGAAGAATAAAGCACCTTATTTTATGGGTACGCGAATGGGGCGTCCTGAAAAATCCGAAAGAAAGAGTATGAAGGGAGTCCATTCATTATTCCCTCTAAGTGATAAAGTTGGTAATTCTAGATCTGTAGAAAAGGCAAGAGAATTACAAAAAGTACAGATAGATGTATGCAGGAGAATGTGCCCTAAATGTGGTACAGTAAGCATATTTAATTTATGTCCGAAGTGTAAAGCTCATACTGAGTTAAAATCAATTTGCATAAAATGTAAAAATTTATTTCCTGCATCAGATCCTAATGAAAAAGAAAAATGCCCTAAATGTGGAGAAACTCTGAAATCTTCAAGTGAAGCTATATTTAATATTAAATCTCATATCGATTCAGTTTTAAATTCTCTTCAAATAACTTTTCCAAAAAAATTAAAAGGTATTTTTGGTTTAACAAATACATTCAAGATACCAGAACCTATAGAAAAAGGCATTTTACGAGCAAAAAATGATGTTTTAGTATACAAAACTGCTGAAATAAGGTACGATGCTACCGATATTCCTCTTACTCATTTTAAAGCAGAAGAAATTGGAATCTCTATTGAAAAATTAAGAGATTTGGGATATACACATGATTTTAAGGGTGACCCATTAAATGATAAAAAACAAATTATTGAATTAAAAGTACAAGATATTGTCATCTCAAACGATTGTGCCGATTATTTAATTAAAGTTTCTCGGTTTTTAGATGATGAATTAGAGTATTTTTATGAAATGGATAGATTTTATAATATTTCTGAAAAAGCGGATTTGGTTGGACATTTATTAGTGGGATTAGCCCCTCATACAAGTGCGGGAATTATTGGTCGTATCATTGGATTCACTCCTGCTAGATCAATTTATGCTCATCCTTATTGGCATGCTGCAAAAAGAAGGAACTGTGATGGAGATGAAGATGGGATAATGCTCCTTTTAGATCCTCTTTTGAATTTTTCTAGGCATTATTTACCAAGTAAAATTGGTGGAAGGATGGATGCTACATTGGTTATTGGTACATCTTTAGATCCAAATGAAATAGATGTTGAGGTCCATAATGTAGATACGCTATATAAATACCCTTTAGAGTTTTATGAAGAAAGCGAGAAATATATCTCTCCATCAAAAATTGAAAAATTGATGAGCCTTGTAGAAAGCCGATTAGGTACTCCTGAACGATTTGAAAACATTGGATTCAACATACCTACTAAAAATATTAACGATGGACCTAAAGTTACAGCATATAAAACATATGAATCTATGGATAAAAAAGTAGATGCTCAATTACATCTAGCTGAAATCATTAAATCCGTAAATGCTAAAAAGGTTGCGGAAAAGATTTTAACTAGTCACTTCAATCCAGATATTTTAGGCAATTTAAGGAAGTTTTCTATACAAGAATTTAGGTGTGTGAAATGTAATGAGAAATTCAGAAGACCCCCTCTCTCTAATGCAGGTAATTGTCCTATATGTGGAAATAGAGTTATATTAACAGTTAATAGAGGTGGAATTGAAAAATATATTCCTCGTGCTATTAGGTTATGTAAAGAATTTAAATTAGATGAGTATACTATTCAACGAATGGAATTAATTGAGGAATATGTAGAGAGTTTAACAAATAATCCCAGAATAAAACAACAGAAGTTATCTGATTTCTTCTAATTCTTCAATTTTTCAATTTGTATTCCTTAAAGAATCATAAAATCTTTATAAACAACGATCACATAATATAATGCAGGAGGAGGGATTTGAACCCTCGAACTCCTATGAGACTAGAGCCTCGGTCTAGCACCGTTGACCAGGCTTGGCTACTCCTGCTGGAATTAAATTTAAAAAACACGCCAATACGATGAATTAAGATTATTTTCCATTAAAAGTTAATGAAATTAAATACTATAAATTTTAAAAATTTATTTTATCATTCTCTCTTTCTTTAAAAAAATTTTTATTAGAATATATTTAACTAGTTATATAATTTATAAGGTTCTTATTTCAACATTCTCTAATTGCTTGAAGAGTTGTAGATATTGTCAATTGATACAAAGAAATTGAAGGCACTACTAGAATGGTATTCGCAAAATGTTGGAGATTATTTAGTTGCTGTACTTGTTGTAAATAGAGAAGGGTTAGTGATTGATGCTTTAGCTAAATCATCTGAAAAAACTTTAGATGAGGAAATTGTGGGAGGCGTTAGTGCGTTAGTTGAACCTGTATTAACAAGAATTACTGAAGAGTTTAGTTCTGGTTCTTTTGGAACAGGTACTTTTGATACTGAAGAATATAGATTAATTTTTTGTGAAGCTGGACCAGAAGCAGTATTTGTAACTATATTAGATGCGATTGCTGGAGTTGATCCTATATTTCCTTATGCATATTTAGCCGCTGAAAAAATCGCCAGAATATTTGACGGAAGATCGGTTAGTCCAGTTATCCCAAAACTAATAACCAAAAAAGATACTAAGAATATTCAAAGAAAAGTGGATAAACTCCAAAAAGTTAAAATACAATCTGGAGAGTATGCATTTAAATTAATATTAGGTGGAGATGGTAATGTGGGTAAAACCAGTATGGTACATAGGTTCGTAGAAAACACATTTGCACAAGATTACAAATCAACAATTGGAACTTCAATCATGAAAAAAGAATGTAGATTTGAAGGGTTACAGAGTGCTGTACGTTTTGTGATTTGGGATCTAGCAGGTCAAGCACAATTTAAGCGAGTTAGACAATCTTACTTAGCCAATGCAGAAGCAGGAATTCTTGTTTTTGATGTAACTAATAAAACTTCTTTTGTAAATATTGAAAATTGGTTTAATGAGATAAATAAAGTTTCACCAAGAATTTCACTGATATTAGTAGGAAATAAAATTGATTTAAAAGATGATAGATTAGTTTCAACTAAAGAAGGCGAAACCCTTTCCCAAAAACTTAAATTATCATATGTTGAGACATCAGCAAAAACAGGAGAAAATATAGATGATGCTTTTAAAATGCTAGCATTACAAATGATAAAGAAATATTTAACCGCTGAAGATATATAGATATAGCCTCTGGGGGGAATTATTCTTTAGAGAAGGATTTTCTCTGGATTTGAACCCCCGACCTACAGATTACGAATCTTTAGCAATCTTATCAATAATAACAAGATAATCGCTATACCGCTAAGCCACAGAGGCAAGATATTAATCTAATTAAATATAAATTTTAAAAATTATAAAATTTTTCTAATGAGTCATAAAAAATATATAAGAGATCTTGGAGAATTAAAAATTATCAAAATTATTGATAACTTAATTTTTAAGAAAACTGGTAAGGAATTAATTCAAGATGATAGTTTCTTTTTTTCGCTTAACAAGCGGGATTTTCAAAATAATTTAATTCTTAATTCAGATATGTTTGTATCCACAACCGATGCACCAAAACAAATGACTTTTCGTCAGATTGGGCGAAAATCTGTTCTTATGAATATTAGTGATCTAATGGTTAAAGGCGTAAGGCCAAGGGGAATCATCATTTCATTAGGCATACCAAACAATTTGAGTACAAATTTATTTGAAGAGTTAATGAATGGTATAATCGATTATTGTAAGAAGTGGAATCTTGATTATATAGGAGGCGACATCAATGAAACCAAAGAATTAATTATCAACCCTACTGTATTTGGTTTTAAAGACCCTTCAATGATAATATTTAGAAGTGGAATACATATAGGGGATAATTTGGTTGTAAATAATAAATTTGGTTTAAATGGTGTGGGTTTTGATATTCTCGTAAGAAAGAAAGGTAATCTAAAAAAATATCCAAAATATAAAAGATCAATTCTAAGTGTATTGGAACCAGAAGATCCTGGTGAGGAAGCCTACATTTTAGCTAATAACAGGTTAGCAACTTCAAGTATCGACTCATCAGATGGTTTAGTAAAATCCTTAAAAGATCTTATGATAGCTAATCCTCACATTGGTTTTGAAATTGACTTTGATGATAATTTATTTCATAAGGAAGCTCTCTTATACTCACTAGAATATAACTTTCCTTTAGAAAAACTTATATTTGAAGGTGGCGAAGAATTTATTCAAATATTTACAATTAGCTCAAACAACGTTGAAACTGCTCAAATTAAGGCTAAAGAAAGAGGTGGACAGTTGTTTAAAATAGGAAAAGTAATTTCAGAAGAAAAAGTATATTTTAAAAAGAATAACACCAAATTGGAAATAAAGAGTCAAGGATTTAAGCATTTTAAGTAGATTAAATTTAATTATAAATAATATCCAAAAAAATACAGAAAAAATTTTATATCATTATAGATTTGTTATATTGCAATTTTACTTAAAATTTAATAACTAATCGTTAGTATGATTATTGTTAGGGCTATTAGCGCAGACAGGTAGCGCAGCAGGCTTTTAACCTGAAGGTCGGGGGTTCGAATCCCCCATAGCCCGTTCTATCTAATGATTTTTTTTTTATCAAATATTTATAATGTTTAGAGAGCCTCTTTTCACATTTTATCATTTATAACAGAAATTAAATTAATAAAAATAAAATTTAAATCTACCCTAATTTACTTATATAAAATTCTCTTCAACAACTTTAAGATGAAATATTCTGAATTAAAGTTACCATCTGATGAACCTGAGCAGTTATTAATAAAATCTCAAGATACTACTAATTATAATTACGGTTGTGACCCAGAAAAACGGAAAATTGAAGATTTACTTCAATATGGGGTAATAAATTTAGATAAACCTAAAGGACCAACAAGTCATGAGATAGTTTCTTGGGTACGTAAAATTTTGGACGTACCTAACGCTGGACATGGTGGGACTTTAGATCCTAAAGTTACAGGAGTATTACCCTGTGCTCTTGGAAAAGCAACGCGAGTTTTATCAGCATTACTCGATGCAGGTAAAGAATACATAGGAGTCATGTATTTGCATAATCCAGAACCAAAGAAAAAAATTGAAAAAATATTTAAAATTTTTACGGGAAAGATTTATCAAACTCCTCCTTTAAAATCTTCAGTTATAAGAAAATTAAGAATAAGAGAGATATATTACAATAAAGTTCTTGAAGTTAATAAAAATCATGTTCTATTCAGAGTTGGCTGTGAAGCGGGGACTTATATACGTAAATTATGTTTTGACATAGGTGAAGCCTTATGTTCAGGAGCTCATATGCTTGAATTAAGAAGAACAAGAGTGGGTAATTTTAATGAGGATAATAGTCTTGTTACCTTACAAAACATAAAGGATGCTTTTACTTTATATAAAAAAGAGGGAGATGAGTATTATTTAAGGGGTATTATTTCTCCAATGGAAAGAATGGTATCTCACCTTCCTAAGATATATGTTAGAGACACAGCTGTTGATGCAATATGTCATGGTGCCGATCTTGCTGCCGCAGGAGTATGCTATATTGATGCTAAAATAATTTTAGGCGCATTAGTAGCTTTAATGACTCTCAAGAAGGAATTAATTGGTTTTGGTATTGCTAAAATGAACGCTATGAAGATTTACAAATCAAAATCAGGAATAATGGTAAAAATAAATAAAGTGTTTATGGAACGTGGTATTTATCCTCACTGGAGTGAATCAAAAACTAAAAAATGAGATTTTATTAAATTATGTACAAGAATAATAAAAAGCATTATTATAGCGCATTCCCCGATGCTAGAGTTAAATTTCAATCTCTCTCAGTAAGTTTAAGGCGTCATTTATTCATCTTTAAAACAGTTACGGGAGTATTTGCTTATAAAAAATTGGATTTAGGTACAAAAATTTTAGTAGAAAATATGTTAATACCTACAAAATCAAGTACTATTATAGATCTGGGTTGTGGGTATGGCGTCATTGGAATAGTATTAGCCTACGAATCTCCAAAGAGTACAGTCTATTTAATTGATATAAATAAAAGAGCAATTTGGTGTGCAAAAGAAAATATTAAAATAAATTTACCAGAAAGTAAAAATCGGGTTTTTGCTTTGATTGGTAATTATTTTGAGCCAATAAAGAATAAAAACATAGTTTTTGATGGAATTTTTATGAATCCCCCTTTAAGAAAAGGAAGAAAAGAATTTTTAGATCTTTTTGATGAAATTGTTTTATATTTAAAGCCAAATGGACTATTTCAATTCGTAATTAAAAGAAAAATGGGAGCAGAATTTATTTCAAACTATTTAAAAAATAAATTCTCAGAGGAAAATATCGAAATTATATGCAAAAAAAGCGGATATTGGATTTTCAAGTATAAACAAAAAATAACCCAAAAAAATTAATCTTAAAATGATAGAGATGTAAATAGTAAAATTTTTTAGAAATCTTACACTTTATTAATAATAATTTATTAGATAAGAGGATTTTTTCTTGACAAAAAAACGTAAAATAGATGTCTTACTTCATGAGTTGGTACCTAAGCACCACCTTTTAACTAAAGAGGAGTCACAAAAATTATTAGAAAAGTATCAGATCAGCTTAATTGATTTACCTCAAATGTCTGAAAAGGATCCAGTCGCCATTGCTGTTGGAGCAAAAGAAGGAGATATCGTCAAAATTATAAGAGATTCTCATACAACTGTAAAATTCGTAAATTATTACAGGTATGTTACAAAAGAAAAAGTCTAATTACCTTCTTAATAAAGACATTTTATAGGTTTAAATAAAATTGAGTTCTGAAAATTTATCTAATAACGATAAATGGGTTGTTTTAAAGAGCCTATTTGATGAAAAAGGTTTAGTTCGTCAGCACCTCGATTCATATAATAATTTTATTGAACTTGAGATGCAAGAAATCGTTGATGAGTCGGGAGAAGTAATACCTGATATCCCAGGATTCAAGATTAAATTCGGTAAAATTAAAGTAGGTGTACCGAAGGTGCGGGAGGCTGATGGGGCAACAATGGAAATAACTCCAATCGAAGCTAGAATCAGAGAATTGAGTTATGCTGCTGACATTACATTAGAAATGACACCAATTACTATTGATGAGCGTACTCAAAGGGAGGAGGCTGAAGAGACATTAGAAATTTATATAGGGAAAATCCCTATTATGTTAAAAAGCAGTCGATGCCCTTTAGAAAATTTATCCGAGCAGGAATTAATAAATCGAGGTGAAGATCCTTTAGATCCAGGAGGCTACTTCATAATAAATGGAACTGAGCGCGTTCTTGTTACACAAGAAGATTTAGCTCCAAATAGAATTCTTGCAGAGGAAGCTAGTAGGAGTTCAAGCGCAACTCATCAAGCAAAGGTATTTTCAACTAGAAGTGGTTTCCGAGCTCCGGTAACAATAGAAAGGAAAAAAGATGGTAATTTAAGAGTATCGTTTCCTTCTGTTCCAGGTAAAATCCCTTTAGCAATTCTCATGCGTTCATTGGGATTGCATTCTGATAGAGAAATATTTGAAGCCATTTCTGAAAATGAAGAGATTCAAAAAGAATTAATCCCTGTAATAGATGTAGCATCTGAAATACAAGTATTAAAGGATGCTGAAAAATCACAACAAAATGCTCTTGATTATATTGGAAAAAGAGTCGCAATAGGTCAAACAAAAGATTATCGTATTCGCCGAGCACTTCAAGTATTAGACAGATATCTTTTACCCCATATTGGTAACTCAGAGGATGATAGAATAAAGAAAGCTTATTATTTGGGGCAAATGGCGCAAAAGGTTATGGAACTTGCTTTAGGATTAAGAGAACCAGATGATAAGGATCATTATGCCAACAAGAGATTAAAATTGGCCGGAGAACTATTCACTTCCTTATTTAGAGTTGCTTTTTTAAATCTAGTAAAAGATATTAAATATCAATTAGAAAGAACCGCCGTTAGAGGAAGAGCACCCAATATAAAAACTGCTGTAAGAGCTGATGTTATCACAGAAAGAATAAGACATGCTTTAGCAACAGGGAATTGGGTTGGAGGTAAGGCAGGAGTTAGTCAGTTATTAAATAGAACAAATCATGTTGGGACATTAAGTCATTTAAGAAGAGTAATATCTCCATTAAGTAGAAGCCAACCTCATTTTGAAGCTAGAGATTTACATCCTACGCAATGGGGAAAAATTTGTCCTGCAGAAACCCCAGAAGGACCAAATTGTGGTTTAGTAAAAAATCTTGGGTTAGCATCTATTATTTCAGTTGGAGCTGATGAACGAATAATTGAAAATATTCTAATTGATTTAGGTGTAATTCCTATAAGTGAAGTTAAAAATGTTAAAGGTGTGAAAACAAAAGTTTTTTTAAATGGAAAATTAGTCGGCTTCCACCAAAAACATAATCCTTTTATCCATCAACTTAGAGAAAAAAGGAGAAAGGGAGAAATTGGTCAGCATGTAAATATTGGATATTATCATGATTCAAGAGAAATACAAATAAACTGTGATGCTGGAAGAGCAACTAGACCATTATTTGTAATTAAAAATAAACAACTGCTTATTTCAAAAGAAGATATTGAGAAATTAAAGCAAAATAAATTTTCATGGTCAGATTTAATCCAGAAAGGGGTAATAGAATATTTAGATGCTGAAGAAGAGGAAAATGCCTATATAGCAATGTTTGAAAAGGATGTAAGTGCTGAACATACTCATATGGAGATTTCGCCAGCAGCAATTTTAGGAATATGTGCTTCAATAATTCCATTTCCTGAACACAATCAATCTCCTAGAAACACGTATGAGGCTGGAATGGTAAAACAAGCATTAGGGTTGTTTGCAGCAAATATGCATCTAAGACTTGATACGAGAGGTCATACTCTACATTATCCACAGCAACCTTTAGTAAAAACAAGTCCAATGGAAATTATTGGAATTAATAAACGACCTGCAGGACAAAATTTCATCATTGCAATGATGAGTTATGAAGGTTTCAATATTGAGGATGCAATAATTATTAATAAAGCTTCAATAAATCGTGGGCTTGCTAGAAGTCACTTTTTTAGAACTTATGATGCAGAAGAAAGAAAATATCCTGGAGGAGAAATTGATAAATTTGAGATCCCAGAAAGAGGAGTAAGGGGATTTAAATCAGCTGAGTCCTATAGATTGCTATCAGAAGATGATGGTATTATAGAGCCTGAAACTGCCGTTAATGGAGGAGATGTTTTAATCGGGAGGACTTCTCCACCAAGATTTATAAAATCATATGAAGAATTTGAATTAATGCAACCTAATAGACGAGAGACTTCCAAAAATATGAGACACAACGAGAAAGGTATTGTAGATACCGTTATAATTTCAGAAACTGTAGATGGTAATAAATTAGTTAAGATAAAAGTTAGAGATTTACGTATTCCGGAATTAGGAGATAAATTTTCTTCCCGTCATGGTCAAAAAGGAGTTCTGGGATTAATTCAACCTCAAGAGGATATGCCATTTACCTCATCTGGGGTAATACCAGATATAATTGTAAATCCTCATGCTATGCCCTCCAGAATGACTTTAGGACAATTATTTGAAGGAATTAGTGGAAAAATAGCTTGTACTACTGGTAAACTCGGTGATGCAACCGCATTTGAATGGAAAGATATCACTGAACTCCAAGAGCAGTTAGTTGAGGCAGGATTTGAATTTAACGGGAGAGAAGTTATGTATAACGGAATTACCGGTGAAAAGTATGAGGCGGGTATTTATTGTGCACCTATATATTATCAAAAGCTATATCATCTGGTTGCAGATAAATTACATGCAAGAGCAAGAGGCCCAGTACAGATTTTGACAAGACAACCGACAGAAGGACGTGCACGTGAGGGGGGACTTCGTTTTGGAGAGATGGAACGTGATTGTTTAGTCGGTCATGGATCAGCCTTATTATTGAAAGAAAGATTGTTAGATGAATCGGATAAAACAGTTATTTTAGTATGTGAAAAGTGTGGCTTGTTAGCAGTTTATGATAGAAATAGGGATAAACGTTATTGCCCTGTATGTGGTGAAGGGACTATCATTTCGAAAGTTGTTTGCTCATATGCTTTTAAATTACTTCTCCAAGAAATGATGAGTTTAGGGTTAGCTCCTAGACTTAAATTAAAGGAAAAAATATAATTTATTTTTAAAAAATTAAAAAAAATTGTAATTAATTTTTAATATCTTATTTTACTTAAGCCCCGAATGGAACAAGATTGTATAATTCTGGTACTAAAGAGAAAATAATATACAGTATAAATAATGTTAACAATGAAATCCATAACGATTGATCCCAGGTTACATCAAGTAAAAATTTTGTTAATACTAAAAGTAGTAAGAAGAAAATAATCGGACCAAAATTGGTTAGGAAGTTTTGTCCTCCTGTACCGGAGATTGCATTTCTAATCTGTGCTAGACCATCTCCAATAATATTTAAAACATACATTATTGCATTGACTATTATCGGTATAACTAAAACCCCGATGAAGGCTAGAAGTAGAATTAAAAATTTCTTATCAGAGGCCTTAGTTTTAGAAACAACGATAAGAACTGAAATAAACATTATTAATGCGACAACTATTGTACCTAAAATCAACCCTAGTATAAAAATTAATGTTTCATTTCCTTGAAATAACATTTTGTTTTCTCACAAATATAGTTTAAGTTATAGATAGATTAAAAGAAGAATAGCTTTCTTCTTTTTTAAATATTAACAAATTATTTTAGAGATCTTATTTAAAAAATTTTTTCAAAAAATAGGCAGATTTTTCAAAATCTATAAGGAAAAAACTATTTACAGATTTTTAGATTCCGAAATTGAGGAGGAAGAAATG
The DNA here is from genome assembly GCA_048887145.1 of Candidatus Hodarchaeota archaeon. Classification (GTDB taxonomy): domain Archaea; phylum Asgardarchaeota; class Lokiarchaeia; order Sigyniarchaeales; family SOKP01; genus SOKP01. The sequence continues at coordinate 26,505 of JBHLKA010000002.1, read as the reverse complement.
AGTGGCAAAACCTAAAAAAACAGCTGTGATAATAATTGCGAGTACTGAAAGCTTAATTGATATTTCTCTGCCATATTTAGTGTATACTATTAAGATCGTTAAAGCAATTAATCCGATTATAAGAAAAACCCATGCTAAAATCCATAATGGTAATGAAGGCACTTCAAATTGATTGGCTAGAAAAATTGTAAAAAGCATTAGTATCAATAAAAATATTTATAAATTTGTTATATCAAATTTTTTATTTTTTTTTAATTTTTTCAAGATTTCGAATTAAATTTCTCTAACTTAAGAAGATTTTAAATATTAACCTTAAAATTTAAAGATATAATCTCTTTATATAATTAATATTAGATAATCTATCCCATAATAAGGATTGAAAATGCATTTTCTAAAACAATTAATTGGTACACCTATTTTATCCGATCCTGCTAAGAATTACATGAATGTTCACCGTCATTTTTATAGGTATTCTAGAGGTTCCTTTATAGGTCCAGCATTAAAGATTTCAAAAACTAGCGCAAAAATTACCCTAAAAGGATCTCATGAATATGAGGATTTGATTTTAGAACTTGTTACTAGATCAATATCTAAGTTAAATCAAGATATTGAAATAAAAGGTAAACTAATTACAGGTAGCGATATTAGTGAATTGTTATCTAATTTGGGATTAAATTGGGATTTAAAAAGGTCGACTGGGCAAATAAAAAATTATACTACCGAAGTTAATGATATAATAAAAAAAGAATCTTTGTTAGAGATTATTGAAGCTCTTAGAATGAATAGTTATTTTTTAATATCGTTTAATATTAATCCTAATTGTAAAGTTACGACCAAAAATAACATTCCCCAACCCTCAAAGAAAAAAGTAGAAGAGGATGACGTTAATAAAAGAATTCAATTTAGTACAGGTTATATAAATAATACTAATCAAAATTTAAATACAGTTATAGAACATGTTATCCCAGACTTTAAGTCTGTGCTACCTGAAAAATGGAAAGCAATTATAATTTCAAACAACTACAAAATTAAAGATATAGAACTTCCAAAAGATATAAAAGATTCGAAATTAATGAGGATTATGGCTATAAGAAGTGGAAAACTTTTACGTTCTGTGGATATAGATGGTGAAATAATTGAAAATCAGTATGATATTGTTGTTTAAGATTGATCTTATTCAATATTATTTTAAAAAAATTTAATTTTTATATTAGATTTATTTGAATCAAAAAAAGAAAAATCTATTAGAAGGAAAAGCCTTGAAAGAACTAAATTCACTATTAAGATCCTTTTTATACATCATTGGGGGCGATATAGCAATTGAAGTTGGAATTGAATTATTAAATTCAGAAAATCAAGATATTACAGATGAAGATATTACAGAAAATATCAAAGAAAGGATACAAAAAGAAGAGAGAGATGTAGATTTTGAACCAGATGATACTGAAATTTTAAAATTAAATACTGTGCGGAAAACTCTCTATAAATTATACAGTGAAAAACTAGCTCAATTTAGAAGGATTAGGGATAAATCTACTGGTTGGTTTATATATTATTGGTGGCACGAATTTGATTTGCTTGATGAAATTTTAATGGAAAAAAAGAAATTGTTGGAGAGAAAATTAAGAGATAGATTACAGTTTGAAGAAAATAATTATTTTTTTATTTGTAATAATTGTCAAGTGCCTCGTACGAAATATAATTTTGAAGACGCTTTTGAGCATAATTTTCGTTGCCCAGATTGCGGTGAACCCCTAGAAGCTCAAGAAAATGAGAAATTAATTCAGTTTTTGAGAGAAAAAATCGTTCGTATTGGAAAAAGTCATTTCAAAATTACTGAAAAAAAGTAATAAATCATATCTTAAGATTTATTTTTTCAAAAATTTTTTAAAAATACACTATTCAAATTGAAACTTAAAATAATTTGGGTGTTCTTATGATATTAAATGGAGAAAGATCGAAAAAAGTAAGATTTGGGACTTGTTCAAAAGATTGTTATGGTTCATGTGTGTTTTTGGGGTATTGGGAAGATGAAGCTTCGGAATTTAAATTTAAATCAGCGAAACCTTTAAAACAGCATCAATTTACGAAAGGTTTTTTCTGTGCTAAATATAATCAAAGAGAAAGAATGATTTATCATCCGCAGAGAATTAAGAAACCTTTAATTCGTGATGATAGTAAAGGTATTAATCGATTCAGCGTTATTGATCTCGAGAACGCACTAGAGATAATCGCAGAAAAGATATTACATATTAATCATAGATTTGGACCGAAATCTATCCTTTTAGCCTTTAATTCTGGAAATTACGGTTTGATCTCAAGATTTGCTCCATTAAGATTTGCTGTAAAATTAGGAAGTTCAATCACCACTGGTGGTATTTGTAATGAAGGAGGATGCGCAGGCTTGACTCAACTTTTTGGTACCTATTCTACGACTAATCCTTTTCAATTAAATAATCCCGCTTTAAAATTAATTTTTGTATGGGGAAGTGATCTTTCCAATAGAAATGTTCATGCATATCACTTAATAAAACAAGCTCAAAAAAGAGGAGTAAAGTTAATTGTAGTTGATTCTCGTAAAACTGAGATTGGACAGAAAGCTGATCTTTTTATTTATACTAAACCTGGTACAGATCACATGTTGGCTAATCTAATTGTTAAGGGTTTAATACAGGCAAGGTGCATAGATAATGAGTTTTTATCTAATTATGTTGATGGATATGAACAGATTTTATCGCAAGCTTTGAAACTAAATGAAGAAAAAATTAGAGAATTGTTAGAAATAAATCATGATAGCATTAATAGTATTATAAAATTATTAATAGAGTTTAAACATCATACTATTTTTAATGTAGGTTATGGAGTTCAAAAAGATTTTTATGGTGGTAGAATAGTCCAGTCAATTGCTTTAATTCAAATTATCCTTGGAAATTTTGGGATTCCTGGCTCGGGTTTGATTTACTCACAAAGCGATTTTAATAATCAATTGATAGTCCATCTATTGGATTATATTACACAAAAAACTCCAGATTCAAATATAGTTGAAACTGATTTAATTAAATTAGGTACCACTTTATCTTCTGATAAATATAAAATGGTTTTTATATACAATTTTAATCCAGCAAGTTCACTTCCTCATCAAAAGCTGATTATTAATGCGTTAATGAGAAAGGATCTATTCGTCGTTGTATTAGAATGCTTTTTAAATGAAACAACTAAGTATGCAAATATAGTTATTCCTTCAAAATTCGATCTCGAGACAAATGATTTAATTACTCCTTATTATATTCCTGGAATATCCATTAATCAGGGAGGACCCTGTCCTTATCAGGATTGTGTATCTAATTATGAATTTTTCCGACGCCTTTCATCTAAAATCGGATTTAAGAATGACCCGATTTTTTATGAGGATGAAAATTCTCTCTATAATAAATGTTTAGCACTATTACCTCTCGAAATACAAAAAAGGGTTGAGGATAAAGGTTATTATCTACTATTTGATCAAAATACTGTTCCTTTTAAGACACTCCATTTTCCTACACCTAATGGTCGAATACAAATCCATAGTATCAAGTTTGATTTTGGAAAAGAAAGATTAGAAGATCGTTTAAAATGTAAAAAAAATGAATTTTTACTAATAACACCATCTCATAAATACTATATTCATTCTCAATTTGGTCAACTGCATCGAGAATACTTGGACGTTTTTAAAAAAATTTTTTTATGCTCTTTGGATATTGAGAAATTAGGATTTAAAATAGGTGAAAAAGTTTTAGTCTCAAATGATCTTGGATCTGCTACTTATTTTTTAGAAGAAAATAATACCTTAAATTCAGGTGTCGCCTTAATATATTCTGGATCACCATTAGGTTTGGAAAAAAGTGTAAATGTTAATATCTTTACTTCTAATAGACCAGAAGAATTGGGATTTTCAGGTGCATATAATTCTGCAAAGATTTTGATATCGAAAAAGGAATAAATTAAAGAATTAAACACAGAAGATTATGATTTTTTATCTTTTTTTTTAATAAAGGCTATATCACCTAAGGATGTACCTGTTGATCTTTTTATAAATCTATCAGTCGGCACATTTGCTTCTGATTCGTCTATTTTTTTTAATAGTTTAATGTTGTAAAACCTTTCAATTTTCTTTGCTAATTTTATTGTGGGTTCAACTTTACCAGCTTCAATCCTCCTTAGTAATGAAGGTTTTTCATTAAGTTTTTGTGCAAATTGATCTTGATTCAAGCTTAAAGATTGCCTTACTTTCCTTATTTTATGGGAATAATCGCTAATGATTTCTAAACCGTCGTCGAACTCTAACTTTTTAAAAGTCCTTTTTGTTTGCAAAGATTTTGTTTGTTTAGGTTTACTTATTTGAGGGATAAATATTTTTTCTCCATGTTTTGCGCATGCTTGACATACAGTAATTTTAGCTCCTTCTATTAAAACTTTGACTCCCTTCCCCCAAATTATACTTCCGCAAATAGGGCATTCTTTATCGAGATTGTTAAATCCTTTTTTTGTCATATTATCAATTTAGCCTCTTATTTAATTGAGGAGATTTTTATATGAATAAAATTGGTTTCAGACCTCTTATAATTTTTGGTTTTAAAGTGTAATTCATTATAAAATATAACCCATAAATTTTTTAGAAAACGACATTTTTATGATATATCGGTATTACCTTAAATTTAAATGAATAAATGGTTATAATAAAATTAACTAATCATCTATAAAATTAAAACAATCATAAAGGGGTATTTTGCTTTTTGACCACAACTAAAGAAAGAAGAAAAAAAGAAGAAACTAAAGATGGAGAATATTTAATAACTTATACTAGGCATTTAGAAAAAAGACTTCGTAATTTAGAGACTGAAAAGCAATTATTAGACGCTGAAAGAATACGATTAGAACAAGAATTGCATAGTTTAAGAAACGAGATTGATCGCTTAAGAGAACCCCCTTTAGTATCTGCAACTATTATAGATTTATTAGATGAGAAAGGACGAGCAATAGTAAAGAGTTCAACAGGACCTAGTTTTGTAGTCAATATGAGTAGGAAAGTAAAAAATGAAAAATTAAATCCAGGAATGAGAGTAGCTTTAAATCAAAGGACTTTCGCAATTATGGAAGTATTACCTACAAAATTAGATCCGTTTGTTAAAGGTATGGAAGTTGTTGATTCTATTCCTGATATTTCTTATCAAGATGTAGGTGGTTTAGATCAACAATTACAAGAAGTAAGAGAAACCGTTGAATTACCACTCCTTAAACCTGATCTATTTAAGAAAGTTGGAATAGAGCCTCCTAAAGGTGTATTATTATATGGTCCTCCTGGTACCGGTAAAACCTTAGTTGCAAAAGCAGTTGCTCATGAAACAGAAGCAACTTTTATTAGGATTATCGGATCTGAATTGGTACAAAAATTTATTGGTGAAGGAGCTAGATTAGTAAGAGAAATATTCAATTTAGCAAAAAGTAAATCCCCAACAATATTGTTCATTGATGAATTGGATGCTATAGGATCTCAAAGACTGAAAATAGCAACTTCCGGTGATAGAGAGGTTCAAAGAACCTTAATGCAGTTATTGAGTGAGTTGGATGGCTTTGAGCAAAGAGGAGATGTAAAAATAATCGGAGCAACGAATAGAGTTGACATTTTAGATCCTGCTCTGTTAAGACCAGGCAGATTTGACCGAATGATTGAATTTCCTATACCCGATGAGGTAGCAAGGAAAGCAATATTCCAAATTCATATGAGAACCTTAAACACTGAAGAAAAGATTAATATAAGAAAATTAGTAGAATTAACAGTGGGTACAACTGGAGCAGATATAAAAGCTATTTGTACTGAAGCAGGAATGTTCGCAATCAGAAAAGACGCAGAGATTATAATACAGGATGATTTTATTAAAGCAATTGAAAAAGTAATGCATAAAGTTAAGGAAAAGGCAATTGAATCTAGACTTTATTCCTAAAGAAAATATCTTATTCTTTGCAGACTTCTATTATGTAATAATAAATAATTTATCAGATTATTTTTAAATCGAAGATTTTTTTTAAATCATCATGGAACAAGGATTGTTATTAACATTAAGAAAAATAAAAGCCATTTGTGATTACCAATTTGGACCTCTAATAACTGATGTTTTATTTGATAGTGATAAAGATATACATATTGAATTTTCCAAAAATACTGGGCGTATGAGACATATTTATTATCAAGAGAATTTGTTATTGAATTTTAGACCTACTAATGGTTTCTTTACCTTAAGCTTATTTTCCGCAAAAAAGATTATTAAAAGTGTCCCTAAACCAATATTACGTGTTATTGTTGAGGATGAAATATCAGATTTCATAAAAAAGGGTAGGAATGTGTTTTGTAAGCACATTATAGATATTGATGATAATTTAAGAGCCTTAGATGAAGTTATTGTTGTAAATCAAAAGGATGAGTTATTAGCAATAGGTAAACTAATGTTTCCTGTTCCCTATTTAAGAAGTTTTAAGAGAGGAATTGGTGTAAATGTTAGAAGAGGAATTGATAAATCAAAAAATTAAAGTTCTTTTAATTATATATTATTAAATAAAAAGTAGAAGCTGTGTTTAAAATGGTAAAATTACCTAAAGAAATGCAAAAAAAAGAAAAAACTAAACCAAAAAGACCACAACCAGTTAAAAAGAGAGAAGGAAGTCAATTAGGTTCACGACAAATGCGCCGTCGAATGCAGCAACAAGGTATTGATATGGATCAAATTGAAGCTACTAGAGTAATTATTGAAGGTACAGAAAAAACTCTCGTAATAGAACAACCAGAAGTAATTCTTATGAAACAAATGGGTCAACAAATTTACCAGGTATTAGGGGAAGCAAGAGAATACCTTCCAGATGAACTAGTGGTTGAAGAAAAGGAAGAAATAGAACAGCTTGAATCTTCAGATGAAGTTGAAGCGAAAGAAACCATAACAGAAAATGATATAATGCTTGTTGCTGCGCAAACGAATGTAGATAAAGAAGAAGCTAAAGCTGTCTTGATTGAATGTGACGGAGATATTGCAAAGGCAATTTTACAACTTAAAAATAGACCATAACAATTATTAATTGAAAAAAATAAAAATTAAGAAGCATTCATTATTAAAGTCAATTATATTGAGATAGGTAAGAAACGATGTCAAAAGTTGAGAAAAAAGCAAAAAAACCTATAGATAGCTCATTAAAGGAAGATATAATATTCGAAAAGATCATTCAATTTTCAGGTTGGATATTTTTATTTGCTTTAATCCTATTTTTAGGAGGTTGGTTTTTACTGGATTCAATATTAGATTTAATTGAATTAGAATATAACGCTCCAACTATCACAATTACAATTTTTACTGGGATTAACTCAGCCTTTAGTTTTGGATTAGCATCAAAAATTAAAGAAAATAGAGATCAGAAAAAGAAGTTATACCTTGATTGGGTAATCGCAGAACTCTTATTTAGTATCTTTGCTATTTTTGTTGTGGCGGTATATCAATGGTAAATTAAACTTTTTCTGTTCTTATTTTATAAATTTAAATAAACTTATTTATAATCATCTCTTGACGGATTAAAAACATCAATAACTTCTGAATCTTCTAATATAATGGCTCCATGTTTTTCATTAGAGTTAAATAGATAACTATCTCCTTCTCTCGCAATAAAATTATCATTTTCTGTAAAAAACTTTAATTTTCCTCTTATTATATATCCAATTTGATATTCCTTATGAGAATGGATTGGTATATCTGAACCCTTCTGAAGAAAAAAATGACACAACATAAGATCATCACTATAACTAAGAGTTTTTCTGTAAACTCCATCTAAAATTTTAACAGCTTCAATATTATCCTTATTAACTAATTTATTTTTCATTTAGAATCCTCTTTTTGAGAGATTTGAATATTTTTTTATTTAAATATATTCATAATTACTGCTTTTTAAATTTCATAAAAAATTAAAAAATCGTTAAGGACGACATTTTTTTATTTTCGATGCTATTAATGAAAAAGTAGATATTATCCCCGATTTAGTTAGAAAAAGATTGAAATATTTCGTAATTGATAAGAACCATATTGAAAATTTGAAATATTAGCTTAATAAATTAAGTTTAAATTGGAAAGATAAATAAATTTTTATATCAGAAGAGGTAAAATATTAACGTTAATATGTAACTAATAAATCTTTTGTCTCGAGTATTGATGCCGACAAAATTATTTGATTATTAATCAGATATTATGCCTTTTTTAGCTATAAGAATATTAAAATTTGAAAAATGTGATAGATTGTTATGGTTTTAGTGCCAGATTCTCACACTATTAAAGAAAAAAGGGATCAAAAATTATCTAGTGGGATTTTAAAAAACTTGTTACCTAGAGTTTTTAGGACTGAAGGCGATGTTGTATCCTTTGATCCTGTTAAAATTGAACAGAGCTTAATGAGAGAGACTGGATTAGATAAGAAATTTGCTGATAAAATAACAAAATTAGTAGTTCGGAGAATTATATCTTCAGGGATTAAATTTCTTTCTGGGCCACATATTAGAGAAATAGTATGCTCTATTTTATCAGAACAGCATTTTGAAGAAGAACGTAAACTGTATACCCGAATTGGTATGCCATTAATGGACTATGAAGCTATATTAGAAAAAGGAATTAATGAAAATGCTAATCAAGATATGAATCCAGAGAGCATTCATCACTGGGCAGCAAATAGAATTTCTGATGAGTATGCTTTATTAAGAATTTTAGATTCTGAAGAAGCTCATGCTCATTTATATGGTGATATTCATGTTCATATGCTTAGATATTTTGACTTAAGGCCATTTTGCCAAGAATGGGATCCTCGGATGATTCTTGAACATGGCTTGCCCCCCGTTGATAGTTGGGTGCATTGTAGTAGATCTGGTCCTGCTGGAAGTCTAAGAGTGGCAGTAACTCACCTCGCTAAATGGTTAGGGATCATTCAAGGTGAATTTAGTGGTGGACAAGGTTATGATTATATAACTACATTTTTAGCTCCTTATGCTAAAGGCCTCTCTAATAGGGAAATTGAGCAATCGATGCAGTGTCTAATTTTTGAAACAAATCAGATTTTTGCTGCAAGGGGAGGTCAGGTTCCATTTACTTCCATTTCCTGCACTCCAACTATTCCGGATGGTTTATTGAGCATACCTGCTGTGGGACCTCATGGTATAGCTGTTGGAAAATATGGAGATTATAAAGAGGAGTGTTTAAGGTTATTTGATGCTCTCACAGACGTTTATATTCAAGGAGATCATAATGGTAAGTTGTTTGCATTTCCAAAACACGAAGTAAAAATTAAAAAGAAATGGATAAAAGAGTTTGAGCCTTCATATCTAAAAATTATGGAAGAAACTGCTAAAATGGGAACTCCTTATTTCCTAAATATGTGTCCAGGCTGGATGCCTGATGAAATACATAGCCAATGTTGCAGGAAATTTCTAAGTGGTAATGAAATAATAAGTAAATGCATTTTTGATCCGGAAGAAAGAAAAAATGTTAATGTCTGGGAAAATTATGTAACTATTGGTTCACTTCAGAGCGTTAGTCTCAATTTACCTAGGTATGCGTATTTATCAAATAATGAGGATGATTATTTTAAGATACTGGATGAAAAGATGGAATTATGTTCCAGAATTTTAATAAAAAAATGGCATTTAATGGAAAGAAGATTAAAATCAGGGCATCTACCACTTTGCAGTGGTAAAATTAATGATAGATCAATTTTTAAGTTAGAGGACCAGAACGTTTCTATTGGATTAACTGGATTAAATGAAGCAATTAAAAGTTTAACTAATGAAGAATTACATGAAAGTGAGAGTGCTTATACATTAGGAAAAAATATTTTAAGTTATATGGTGGCAAAATGTAACTCAATGACAGAAAGGGATGGATATTCTTATTCATTATGGGAACAACCTGCGGAACAGGCTGCAGGGCGCTTAGCTAAGCTAGATTTAAAACACTTTTCAAAAAAGGCAATAGTTCAATCTTCTGGAAATTCTGCTTATTATACAAATTCAAGTCATATTCGGTACGATGCTGATATTCCCCTGTCTAAACGAATTAAGTTACAAGGAGATTATCATCCAATTGTGAATGGTGGAGTGATCACACATATTTGGCTTGGAGAGCAGAAGCCTGATATCCATGGTTTATGGGAGCTCACAAAAAATATTTGTTTAAAAACTAATACTGCTTATTTTTCATATACCATAGATTTTACATTTTGTCCACATTGTAAAAAGATGTTTCGCGGTGGAAAATTTACTTGCCCTAGTTGTAATTCTTTTGACGTGAATGTCTATTCAAGAATTACGGGTTATTATAGTGCCGTTAACAGGTATAATTCTGGAAAGAGAGCAGAATGGGAAGCACGTAAAAGATATAACTTAATTAATTAATTTTTTATGTCTTTTTTATAATGAATTTTAGATAAGATATCTTCGATTTCTCCAATTTTTAAATATAAAGAGGTAATTATATGCATATGTCAACCAATAATTCTCTAGAGGAACTTCAGCAAAAAGTAGATGATTGGATTTTGAGGCATGGTGGATATTGGCCTCCATTAGCTATGTTAAGTGCTATAGTGGAAGAAATTGGGGAGGTAGCTAGAGAAATTAATTATTATGAAGGGTTTAAACCAAAAAAAAATAAAGAAAAACAAGTAAAATTAGGAGAAGAACTTGCTGATCTCCTTTTTTCTTTAATCTGTATTGCCAACTATTACAAAATTAATTTAAGTACCAAATTTGATAGAACGTTAGCTAAATATGTAGAAAGGGATTCAAAACGATTTCTGTAGTCTAAACTACAATCAATTATAAGGATTTATATTAAAACTTAGTATATTTTTTGTAAAATTTTAATTGATTAAATATTTCTCTATGATAGGTATTAACGATACAATCATAAAAATAATTAATAAAGAAAAAAATGCAAGAAGAAGGACTTAAGAAGCGGGAAATACTTAAATTACTGGAAAAAGAATTGCAAAAAGATTATACTTATGAATCTGGTTCCATTCTAGGTTCGATGTGTACAGAGCCTCTTGATTTTGGTAAAGAAGTATATAGTAATTTTGTATCAAAGAATTTAGGAGATCCAGGATTGTTTTTAGGGACTGCAAAATTGGAAGAGGAATTAGTAAAAGAAATTAGTGACTTATTTGGGGGTAAAGATACTATTGGAACTTTCACTACTGGAGGATCTGAGGCAAATCTAATTGCTATGAGAATTGCCAAAAAGTTAAGACCAGATATTAAAAATCCTGAAGTAGTTCTTCCAATTTCTGCTCATATTTCTTTTGATAAAGCTGCTGATTTATTAGATCTTAAGCTTCGAAAAGCGAGATTGAAACCTGATTTCACACTAGATTTAAATCATTTTGAGTCCTTAATTAATAATAATACATGTGGCGTAGTTGGAGTTGCAGGTACAACTTCTTTAGGTTTAATTGATCCTATTGAAATGATAGGAGAATTCATTGAAAAAAAAGATATATTTTTCCATGTTGATGCTGCTTTTGGAGGTTTTGTACTCCCTTTTTTAAAGAGATTAAATTATAACATTCCATCTTGGGATTTTTCAGTTGCATCTGTTGATTCAATTACAGCAGATCCACATAAAATGGGTTTAGGTTTAATTCCTTCTGGAGGTTATTTTGTAAGAGATTCTTCAATATTACAAAAAACTGGCTTTCAGATTCCTTATTTAGCGGGAGGAAATTTTAAACATTTCCATATTGTAGGTACTAGGCCAGGGGGTACGATAATTGCTTTTTGGGCAATTATGAAACTATTAGGATTGAAAGGTTTTACAAAAGTTGTAGAAAAGTGTATGGATAATACTGATTATCTAGTTAAAAGAATAACTGAGATTAAGGGAATTAAGTTAGCAACAAAACCAGTTATGAACGTAGTAGGAATCACAACAAAAAATGGAGAAAGTATATGCGAAATAGATGAGGAATTACGTAAGAAAGATTGGATGTTAGGAAAATTCAAAAACTTTAATCTAATTAGAGTCGTTGTTATGCCTCATGTAGAAAGAGAACATTTATATCACTTTTTAAATGATTTGGAATTAATCGTGAAAAAATTGAAATTATGTTAAGGTTTTGATTGAAATTCGAAATTTTTCCAAGATTTTATATTATAACTTTTTATTTTTATGTCAGTTGTGTTTTCTAAGAGATCTAATTCTTTTAATATTATTTGGTCAGTTAAATTATCTTTCTCATAAATAAAAATTAATTCTTTTGCTTTCTTAGCTAATTTTTTAATTTGATTTATTAGGCTTTCACATTTCTTTTTAATACCTAATAGTGCATTATTAGTCAAAGTAGGATTAACTTTCTTGTAGTTTTCAACGAATAAAGGGCCACCAGTAACAATTATAATTCGGGGATCAATTCCAAAATTTTTTAATTTTTTTTTTGAATTGCTTGCGGAAACGATAATATGTTTTTTCTTTTTAATTAATTCAATTATATATTGCATATCAATTTCTTTTTGATTTATGCTGTTCTCTTTAAAATATCCAATATCTAAATATTTAGAAAAGATTGGCTGAAGTTTTAATCGAAGTGCTTTTAATAATTGTATTAATTCATTATTAAAATCATCATCTAAATTATAATTTGGAGCAACTCCGCGTATTAAAACTTTTATTTCAATTAAATCATTAAGTGCAGCTAAAATTGCTTTTACTTCTTCAGAATTTATTTTTTGTTTCACTAATTTTTTCTATTTTAATAATAATTATAATAACAATTATATAATAAGAATTTTAATAGTATGATACAGAAATATATTTATAAACTAAAAAGTAATTAAATTATTTATTAGGGTTAAATTTCTCATCATAAATGAAATAGAGAATGGCAAAGGATAAAAAGAAAACGATTGGAATAAAAACAACTCGTTATTTTACGAAAACTTGTTCTAAATGTAACTTTGAATATCCAAATTGGTTTACCAACTGTCCAAAATGTGGTGTAGCATGGGATGAGGCAGAAATTGAAGAATTTGAAGAATCCGGAGAACCAAAAAAGAAAACAATAAAGATTGTTGTGAAAATCACCGAAGAGGATTTTGATAATAAATTAGATGCTGTAAAACTTATCTTTAGTGCTGATCATGGGAAAACATGGTTCCAAATGAAAATGGAAAATAAAATGGATTATTTTATTGCTGAGATAGTCGAGGTACCTATTGGTTCTTTAATTATTTATTATATTGAAGTTATGTTAGTAAATGGTGAAAGCGTAATTGAAAATAATGACGGGAAGTATTATCTCTATAAAGTGGGCATCTCTCTAAAGCAAACAGAGAAGAAGCCAATTAAAAGCGAAATCGAGACGAAAAAAGCCCAAATTCGCCAAGTTCCGCAAAACATTCAAGAAGATTCTATATCTAAAGAAAAGAAAGTTGATTCTACTGGAAAATTAACTAAACAGATGTTTGTAAAGAGTACAAAGATTCCTCAAAAATCTCGTCAAATTATAAAAACTTCAGATAACCAAGTTTCAACGGTTAAACCTCCTAATAAGCCAATCGAATATAAGATTGAGGATAGTACTACTATATTTGGAAAACCACAAACTCAAATTGACCCTGAATTAAAAATATGTCCCCATTGTAAATCTAAAATTAAAAAAATGTGGAGTACTTGTCCAATTTGTGGAAAAACAATCTAAGTTTAACTCAATTAGAGTTTAGCACCACATTTGTTACAATAAGCATAATCAGCTGACAATGTAGCGCCACATTGCCTACAGATTAATAACTCCTGCGTAGTTTCTTTTTTTTGTTTACTTGCAGGTGGAGTAATTTGCATAAAACCACTTGGTTCAATATCATCAACATTTGGAATAATTCTTAATTTCGATGTTTCTTCTGCTTCAATTTTTTTTGTTGCAACAAAAGGAAGAACAGTGGTACTTGTTTCTCCAGTAATTCCTTCAGTCCTTCGAGTTAATGTCTGAAATAATGAAGCGGTTTCTGATACTTCTGGCTTTTTCTCTTTCTTCTCTTTCTTTGTTTTCTTCATTCCTTCTATTAATTTTTCTTGTTTCTCACGTTCCATTTGTAATTTTTTCTCCTTTTCTTTTTTCTTCTTTTCTTTAGCTAGTTTTTTCTTTTCTTTCTTTGATAAAATTGTTTGCGGCATGTAATCGACGAGAGATTGACTACTCGATTTTTGAGATGATTGTAGTGATGAGGGAAAAATTGGACTTTCCATTGGGGTGATTGGAATTTTTTCGGGAGGTTGTTCAAATGTCATCGAAGCTGGTTTAGGTTTTGGGGGTTCTTCTTGCTTAGTAACTCGAAAAGGTGGAATGACATTTGTTTCCTTCTTTTGAGCTGTTGATCCTTCAATAGCAGGAAATCCTTCTGGTCGGGGAGCAGGTGTAGGGGTAGCATCCGAAAAAGGAACAACTTTTGGTTTGTATGAATCCGGTTCTGTTATTTCAAGAATTTTATCAAAAGCAGAAACCTGTTGAGTTTCATTAGATTTCTCCGCTAAGATTTCTTCGGGAGTTTTAAATTCAATTTCACTTAGCTCTGGTGTTTCTATCTCAGGTTCTAATTCATACTTGGGTGCGGGTTCAATTGATTTTTCAGAAGGTCGTTCCGGAACAGGTGGCGCAGTATAGTCAATTTCTGGTTCTGATTCAAATATAGGTGAGGGTTCAGGTGATTTTATAGAGGGTGGCTCTGGAACAGGTGGCGCAGCATAATCAATTTCTGGTTCTGATTCAAATATAGGTGAGGGTTCAGGTGACTTTATAGAGGGTGGCTCTGGAACAGGTGGTGCAGCATAATCAATTTCTGGTTCTGGTGGAGATACATCTTTCAATAATACTGGACTTACCTCTAAAGTAATTCGTCCAGGACTAAAGACAGTTTGATTTTTAATTAACTGTTCAGGTACTCCAGATCCAATCATGAGGCAAGCTAGTATATAAAAACAATCACCTACTCCATCACCTGTCTTTGCTGAGGTTTCCATATAATAAAGATTGAAATCTCTTGTGAATTTATTGATTTCTTCAATAGAAACAGTTCTTTGATCGGTTAAATCATTTTTATTACCTACAAGTAAGAGGGGAATTTCGGATTTTATATTGGCACGAACTTCTTCAATCCATTGAGGAAGATGTTCAAAGCTGGCGTAATTTGTAAGATCAAATACTAAAACAGCACCTAAAGAACCTCTATAATACATAGGCCTGATTGAGCTAAATCTTTCTTGTCCACCGGTATCCCAGAGTTGTAATTTACATTTAATTGTTCCTTCTGAGGTATCTATAGAAATAGTTTTAACATGGAAATCAACACCTATAGTCATTTTATAATCCTCAGTAAAGAACCCTTTAGAAAATCGGAGTGTTAATGCTGTCTTACCAACGCCTCCATCTCCTACGACAATTGATTTAAAAAGATAATCATATTCTTCAGCCATTTCAGCTCTACCATTAATATTATTAAGATAAGTTTTTATGAAAATCCTTACTATTATAATAATTAATATAAATTTTATTAATTATATCTTTGGTTAATGAGAATTTTTAAGATAAGCTATTTGTCTAAGGCAGATAATATGGTTTAAAAATCGAAATTTTAAATTTAAAACAAGTTTTTCATTAATTTCTGTGATTGTTCATCAATATCTACACTATTAAACCACTTATTAATATCATTAAGGGTATCCTGAGGAAATTCATAAGAATGTTCTTGATCAGGATATATATTTTGATTTACTTCATTTTTATAGGTTTCTAATGCTTTTCTAATTGACATCCCGATATTTCCATAATATTTTACGAATTTTGGTTTAATATCAGTAAATAAACCTAACATGTCGTGAATTACTAATATTTGACCATCACAATAAGGGCCAGCACCAATACCAATAGTAGGAACTTTTACTACGCTTGTTATTAGTTTTGCTAATTGCCATGGTATGCTTTCTAGCACAATAGAAAATACTCCGGCTTTTTCTAGATTTCTGGCATCTAAAATCAATTTCTTTGCAGCATCAAAAGTTTTCCCTTGAACTAAAAAGCCCCCAAACTGATATATTGATTGAGGCGTAAGACCAATGTGGCCCATTACTTGAATATCTGCATCTATCATTGCCTTTATTATTGGACATATTTCTGTACCACCTTCTACTTTTACTGCTTCTGCCCCTCCCTCTTGGATAAACCTACCTGCATTTTTCACAGCTTCGGTTTTGTTCACTTTGTAAGAAAGAAAAGGCATATCTCCAACAACTAAAGCGTTGGTAACTGCTTTACTAACTGCTTTTGTATGATGAATCATTTCATCCATAGTTACTAAAAGTGTATTTTTATAACCCAAAACCACCATTGCTAGTGAATCTCCAACTAATATTAAATCCATACCAGATTCATCCGCTAATTTAGCAAAAGAATAATCATATGAAGTTATAGTTACAATTTTTTCCCTTTTTTCCTTTTTCTCAATTAATTTTTTTGCAGTTACTTTCTGTAATGACATATATTCAAATAACTAAGAAGTTTTGATAAATTTTTTGAAAAAAATTATACTAATAATTCATAACGTTAGATTTTTAAATAGTAGAATTAAGAGCCAGAGGGGAGATTTGAACTCCCGTTAACAACTCTGCAGGCTGTCGCTCGACCAGTCTAAGCGACTCTGGCAAAACTAATCGAATATCCATGTTTTTAACTTTAATAATATATAGTAGATTAGAAATTTTAATTTTTGTTTTAAATCACTAGGAGATAATTATTATAAAATTCATTTGATATCAATAACATTTTTTAATAAACTGTTCATTAAATAACTCTGATATAAAATAAAGGAAATTGATGACTATGGAGCCTAAAGATATTGATTTTTATTCATTAGGTTTTAATTTTATCGAAACTAAGATAATGTTTGTCTCTGATTATAAAAACGGCAAATGGGATGAAGGAAAACTGGTTCCTTTCGCTAATTTTGAAATCTCACCAGCAGCTTGTATATTAAATTATGGTCAAGGAATTTTTGAAGGGATGAAAGCTTTGAGAACTAAAAATGGAGAAATTACCTTATTTAGACCAGAATTAAATGCACAAAGATTCAATAATAGTGCAGATAGAATGTTAATGCCAAATTATATTCCAAAGAAATTTGTTGAAGCAATCAAAGAAGTTGTAAGAGCTAATGAAGAGTATATTCCTCCATATGATAGCGGTGGAGCATTATATATCCGTCCAATAATGATTGGTAGTGGGCCGATAGTAGGTGTAAAACCAGCATTGGAGTATAAAGTAATAATTTTTGTTACTCCTGTTGGGCCTTATTTCCCCGAGGGATTTAAGGGGATTGATCTAGAAATCACTAAAGAATATACTCGATCGGCTCCTGGGGGAACTGGTGCTGCTAAAACTTGTTGTAATTATGCAGGATCTATGCTTCCAGCAAAAGAAACTAAGGAGAGAGGGTATGCACAAGTAATATTTCTTGATGCAGTTCATAAGGAATATATTGATGAAGTTGGTACAGCAAATTTTTTTGCTGTTATCAATGGAACATTAGTTACACCTGAATTAAGTGGCACAATATTACCGGGTATTACACGTAAGTCAATTCTAGAACTTGCTACAATGAAATTGGGAATGAAAGTCGAAGAAAGAGATATTTCATATAAAGAATTGTTTGAAGATACTTGCTCAGAAGCATTTTGCGCAGGTACTGCTGCTGTTATCACCCCAATTAAGTCTGTTGTAATAGAGGATAAAAAAAGAATTTTTAGTGAGGGAAAGCCGGGTGAGATAACAAGAAAGCTTTATGAATTATTAATTGGAATACAGAGATTGGATATCGAAGATTCTTTTGAATGGATCGTAAAAGTTTAATTTAGACTAAGTCTTTTTTTTCTATTTTCCGATATTTCCTTTTTTTGAGAGGGGGTAATTTTAATAAGGATCTTACTAAATTTTCTCTTGATATATCTCCACCGTCATTATTTTAAATATACTTTCTTTTCTAAATATCTTTCTTACAATTTGCTTTGATGTAAACCCGTTTTGATATAAATTTTCAAATAATTCTTTTTTTTTTAAAAATTACTTAATTTCTTAATCAACAAATCAAATGCTTGATCTACATTGAATCCTGTCTTAGATGAGATCTTCAAATATTCAATTACATTTTCATAACAAGCAATAATATCTGAAATGTAATCATCCAATGAAAAACAGGTATTAGGATCTATTAAATCATACTTTGTTCCTAATATTATAATTGGAATTCTTCCAAAAGCTTTTAACTTATTTATCCATTCATAAACACTTTCTAGAGTATTAATTCGAGTAAGATCAAATAGGATAAACGCTGCTATTGAACCATCAACGAAATCATCCAGTATTTTTTTAAATTGGTGTTGACCAGCAAAATCCCACATAATAAAATTAAATTCTGTACCATTGATTTGTGTTATTTTTGAATAAAAATCAACGCCTCGCGTCAATTCACTACCATCACTAAAAAAATCATAGACTAATCGATTCAAAAATGAGGTCTTTCCTACCCCTCCATCTCCCGCGATTATTGTTTTCCAAACTTTTGGCTTGGACATAATTTAAACACAACTACAACTAGTTTATTTAATGTTCAATTAATAATGTTATCTATGTAATTTTAGATATAAAAAATTCGATTAAAGTATAGTTTTTGTAATATTAGAACAAAATAAAATTTAATAATTTAAATTTTCTAAATATTTAGTAAAAGCTTTAAATTTATGAATGTCTCTGTCCCAACTTTCGAAATCTTTATCATAATAAAATACGAACAAATCTGAAATATTATTGATTAGAGTTTTAATTTTATAAGGATTTAATAGAGTTTCATTTTGGACGGATAATATAAATAAGAAATTGGCGGTATATTGAAAGTATAATTTGCTATTTGATAATTTAATATACCTAATATCTTCTGCAAAAGCCTCAGAAGCAAGCATAGCAATTGCTGAGAGGAATCCACATATTAAATCAACAGAGAGGCTTTTATTTTTAAGATATCTAAAACTTTTATGA
This sequence comes from Candidatus Hodarchaeota archaeon, assembly GCA_048887145.1. Classification (GTDB taxonomy): domain Archaea; phylum Asgardarchaeota; class Lokiarchaeia; order Sigyniarchaeales; family SOKP01; genus SOKP01. The sequence goes on along the minus strand of JBHLKA010000002.1, from coordinate 7,380 downwards.
AAAAGACAAATACCAGATTTTCTCTCAATTATCCACAAATTCTCAAAAAATCTATTTTCCCTTCTTTTATCTGCCGACTTAAAAATTTCAATAGTCATTTCTTTGTAATCTGTAAATTTTATATCCAATATATTTTAATAAAATAATAAAAATAAGAGAGTACAATATTTGTGATTTTTAAAGCAAGTATAAAAATAATTTTATATATCATGAAGAGTATTAATTAATATCTTTAAGATTTGATTCAAAATTGAAAAAATTGATAAGAAAGATGAGATAATAGATGGTTGATGTAAAATTAGCACTTGAAATAAAAGATATGTATGACAATAAAAAAGTTGTTGAAAAACCTGAGAATTTACTTAAAATTTATGAATTCGTCAAACAATTGTCTATGGAAAATGAAGAATTACGAGATGAATTAGAAGATATCGATGAATTTTCAGCACAAATTGCAATTAGTGAACCTGATTTTAAATGCTGGGTTAAATTAGGTGGCGGGAAATTCGAATATGGGGAAGGAGAAGTTGAAGATCCTTCATACACTCTATCCTGTAAACAAGAAATCATGGGAGGTATGATGCAAGGCGAGATTAACTCTACTAATGCTTATATGGCTGGAGATCTTTCTATAGTGGGTAATCTTCAAGATGCAATAACTTATGGAGAGTTTCTTAGTTTAGCAATGGAAATATCGAGAGATTTAGGACAATGAAAGAGATTAAAACTAAGAAAGATAATTAAATCAATTTTTTTTATAAACGCCATTTTTCCCATTTTTATTATGTAAACTAAATCGATTCTGGACCTACAACTTCTATTAATTTTTTCTTTTCCTGTTCAGTTTTTGTAATAACTCCAATATTTCCAATTTTTACCTTCTTTAAACCTATATCCTTTACTCTCTTGAAAGTTTCTAAAATTTCTGACAATCTAGGTTCACGATAATTTTTTAATTTATACTGTGGAAAAAATGCTAAAATATGAAAAGGAATCCTTTCATCTAATTCAACAATTAATCTGGCAATTTTTTCAAACTGTTCGACTTCCACCAAGTTAGGAATAAATACTGTAAGAATTTCTAAAATAAAATTTCTTTTTAATATTTCTCTGGGACTATTAAGTACGGTTTTGTTTGAAGTTCCACATAATTTTTTATAGATATCCTCATCGTAAGCTTTAATATCAAGCCAATAAGAATCTAAACCAGATTTGCAAAATATATCAAGATTCTTAGGAGTAAGTCCATACCCATTGGTTTCTAAAAGTATCCACATATTTTCAGTTTTTTCTTTAATCTTTTGAGAAACTTCTGCGTAAAATTTCGCTTGACACGCAATGTCTCCACCTGTGAATGCTATAATGTTTCTTGCTGGTCCAAATCCTTGAGGACTTAAAACAATTTTATCCTTTGATAGTTTATTTGGACATATTGGACTTTTTTTGTTGTATAAGATACATGAACCACAGTGTTTACACATATCTGTGGCATAATACATCAAAGCCCGCTCTCTAGGTTCATGAAGAGTGACCTGTTTTTCATATTTTCTACAAATTTCAGCTATTTGTTCTGTTGAGTACCATACACCATTGAAATACTTTGAAAATTCCCATGAATGACATTTAAGACAATTTTGATTACAACCAGATTGATAAATTGAAAAATAATCTTCTGGTCTTGATAAATGCATTGATTTTATTACTCTCCAGTACTGATTATTTTCAAATTTTAAAGTTCCTCTACATGCCACTTCTTTAGTACCATTTTTGAGATTTGTCTCGCATGCACCTTTTTTGTATCCTTGTTTTACCATATTACAAAAAACTGATGGCATTTCATCCATAAATGATTTGACCTCTCTTATTATTTACTTTTTGATATTTTTTCATGAGTTTAATTGGTTATCGTGATTAATTGCCCATCTCAATAATTTTTTACTCTTTATTGGAAAAATTTTAATTAAAACTTTTACTGCTGTTTTCCTGACTTCAGGATTTTCATCTGAGAGTACACAATTTTCAAGAATTCCAAAAGCTTCCTTATTATTAAGATTAAGCAATTCAAAAGCCCTTAAACTATTTATTCTATCATCCACTTCTTCACTTTTTTCTAAAAAATAATTTAATAATTTGATGACTTCTGCTTTATTCAACTCATTTTTTGTTGCATATTCATAGATTTTAGCTACTGTTAATTTTTGGTCCATAAATTCTAAGGCATCCTCATAAATAACCTCATTCAATTCTATTCTTAAGTCATAAGAACATGAATGGTTTTCTGGAATTCTGTGTTCGCTACAAAATATTAGACCACAATATTTACATCTATAAGGTATTCCATTAATAATCGATTTACAAAAAAAACATTTTGTCAATATAATTTGCCTTATTTTATTTTAGATATTTTTTTTCTCAATACTCCAAAAAAAGTTAAGATATTTAAAAATACAAGATCATAACGTTAAATTCTTATTTAAATAAAACGATGAGTTAATATCCTTTAAATAGAATATATTAATATAATAATCCCTATATGGCTCCTGCCAATACACTGGATTTTTGTCTTTTGATGGTGAATAAAAATTCACTATAATTCTTATTTCTATATGCTTATGGCCACTTATTTGGCCTTTTGGCAGGGGTCTCCCTATAACAGCAATTTATGAAATTGGTCACATTAATAATAATATTAATTTCGAAAGATGAATAAACTAAACCTATGAAAATTGGCTATATTCAAAGTTCTCCAATATTTGGAAATAAAAGTAAAAATTTTGAACAAGTAGAGGAATTATTAGCTAATAAGAAGGCAGATTTGATTGTTTTACCTGAACTTTTTGCCACGGGTTATACATTTATCTCTAGAAGAGAAGCTAAAAACTTAGCAGAAGGTAAAAATGGGGAAACTGCTAACTTTCTAAAAGATATCTCTAAAAGAACTGGTGCGATAATTATTGGTGGTTTTATAGAAAAAGCTGGAGATGATATTTATAATTCCGCATTGATGATATTAAATAAAAATATAATTGGAATTTATCGGAAATTACATCTTTATTATAAAGAAAAATTATGGTTTAAACCAGGAAATAAGGCTTTAAATATTTTTGAAGTTAAAGGATTTAAAATTGGTATGATGATTTGTTTTGATTGGTTTTTTCCAGAAACTATGCGATCTCTCTCTCTTCTTGGAGCAGATATAATAACTCATCCTACAAATTTAGTACTTCCATATTGCCAGAGAGCTATGACGATCCGTTGTTTAGAGAATAGAGTCTATGCAATTACATCCAACAGGATTGGTGAAGAAAAGAGAGGGTCTGACAACTTTAAATTTACTGGAGCAAGCCAGATTACCTCATATAATGGCGAAGTGCTTTCTCAAGCTCCAAGTGATAAAAAATACATTGATTTCATAGAAATTGACGTCAAAAATGCAAGAAATAAAAAGTTAAATGAATATAACGATTTATTTAATGATAGAAGAGTCGATTATTATGAATTATAAAGTTATTTAAAAATTTTTTCTAATTCAATAATCTTATTTCTTATCGGCTGTGGGATTGATACTTTCTGGTCATTTTTGTAATCATAACTTACAACAATGGCTTTTGCTTCAGCTGCTAATTTATTTAATTGATGGCTTATAAGGATATATTTCATTGTAAATCGATCTTCTTCTAATTCTGTAATTTTTGCTCCTATTGAGACATTATCTGGATATTTTAAGGGAATTTTATATTTGCATTCTGTAGATGCTAATATTGGCCCAATTCCTATAGTATTTTTTAAAGTGGTAAAGCCAATTCTATCAAAATAGGCAATTCTAACACTTTCAAAAAATCTAAAAAAAATTACATTGTTTACATGTTGATATGAATCCATATAACCCCATAAGATAGGGATTTTTATAACTACTGGAAATTGTGCTAAATTTTCACTCATTTTAAGATCATTTTCTTAACTAGTGAAATTATTATAATAACTAAATTTTCAAGTTAATAGGTATTGAGAGATATTTAAATTTCTTCTCTTAATTTAATAATTTTCTTTTTTAATTTCTTGAGTTGAGAATCTGCATCTGCTATATTGTAAATTAGAAAGTTTTCAAGTAGTTTTACTGATTTTTGATAGAAATGAATGCTATTGATAAAATCTTTATTTTTTTCGTAATTCTCTGCTTTTTCCAGAGCAAAATCTAATTCGACTTTTTTCGTAGTGTTATCAAGTTCGAAAATTGTATTTGAAATCTTATAGATATGATCCTTCAACTTGAGTTCTTTAGCAATAAAAAGTGCTTTATTATATTCTTTATTGGCAACTTGGTAAGCGCGATCCTTTTCTGCAGTTTTACCTTTTTTCATATATTCCTTTATTAACTTTTTTGCAGTTAATTCATCTATAGATTCCACCTTTGATTTTAAATGCTCAAGATCGCTATCTGTGATGATAATTGAAGAAATGGGTTTAATTGCGTTAATTTTTTTATGGTTAGCTTCTTGCTTGGTTTCAATTTTATCTAATACTGCTTCAAGCTTAGTAGGGACTATTATTTTTCGTTCTAAGATTTTATTTATTTCAAAAAGAATTATCTCTGCATCAATATTTACAATGCTTTTTACTTGATTTAGCAATTTGTTTATAAAGAAGAACGGTTTTGAAATCAAAAGTTCCTTTGCTAAATTATAAATAGCTTTTTGGATCGAAATTCTATTAATCTTATTAATTTCATGGGGCGGAATTGAATGAGCTAGAGTCATTGGAAAGACTAAATTTACATTGAATGATTTAACAATATACTCGATCATCTCATCAAAATCAATTGTTCCTGTCTCTTGAAAAGTTAATAAATCTTCTTGAAAAATACTTTCAAATTCATCTAAGAATTGAAGTAATTGATATCTCATACTATCACTGGCTTTATGGTCAAGGATTAAACAGAGCCTAATATATTCTCCATTTCTTAATAAAATATTAAAACTCTTATACTGAAATTCATAAAAAGGTTGTTCTACAAACGAACTAGTGTTATTAGGAGATACTTGTTCTGATTCGGAAAAAGTTATATTTGCTTGAATAAATCCACTTAATAATCCAGGATCTAATTCTACACCTGAAACTGTATAATTTAAAATAGGTAAGCCCGAGTCTTTATCCATAATTATAATGTGTTTAATATTTAAAACATCTAAGAATTTCTGCCATATTTGTTCTCTTTCTATTTTTAAGCGCTTTTCATCAGATTCAATTTCAAAGATTTTGAATTCTTGATTAATTTCAAATCCCATAGTTAATAAGCGCTTTTCAATACATTCATAACATGAATTAAGAATTTTAGGACAGTTTAATTTATTATAACCACAATTAAATCCTATACCATTAATGTGGAAATACGGCATCACTCAACCCCGTAAAATCTTAAATGAATATTACTGTTTTGAATAGAAAAATTACTCTATCAAAATTGTTTTACTGCTTTTATAGTAAATTTAAAATTTTTAAATTTTTATATATAAAAATTTTATTAAAATATTTATCTAAACAGTTTTTATTTTGAGAATTTAATTTTTAATTGCTGTTTTGAGTTCATTTTCTAGAATTTTATACATCTCTACTATTTCTAAATACCTTTTCTTAAACGGTGTTTTTCTAAATTCTCTTAAATTTTCCCAATCTTCCCTTTTTATTATAATTACTTTGCTCCTCATTTTAATCTTAAAAAAATTTAAAAATTATCTCTTAAAATAAAAAAGAAATTTTTAATATTTTAGAGTTTTAGAGTCCAATATTTATTGGATAAAAGAGAGTTTTAAAATATAACTTTTTATGGAGATGTCTTCATGCTTTCTTAATCTCTTCAAAATCCTTTTTGTAATCTTCAGGATTTCCGCCTGTCATGATATAATCAACATACACCTTTAAACTCTTCAAAAATAAGTCAGCAGCAATATCAAGAACGCTTCTTTGATTTTCTAATTCAAATTCAGTCCATATTGTAACCTCAGTCTTATCGCCTATAGGTTTAAAGATATATCCAATTTTTTCCATAGGACTTCCTTCTTGGATAGATGTCATTCTCTCATTTGGAATATTTTCTATCTCTATATTCATTATATCTCCTACATTTGATTTAATGAAATACTTCTTTGGCTCAAGTTGTTCTATATCTTTTACTACAATATTCCATATTGGTAAACCCATATAATTATCTAATATTCCATAAATCTTTTCAACAGGAGCTTTTATTTCGATTTTTCTTTCTAACTTTGGCATTATTACCCACTATTTTTATAAGAATTTATCAATAATTTATTTTCGAGTGTTATTAAATGTTATTTTTCTATTTTATTAATATCAGACAATTGAGAATAAAAAAATATCTTAAAATGAATTATATTTCATTTTTAGATTGTAACAGCGACAACAAAACAATTCTATATATTTGCTATTCCATATTTTAATAAATTCCTCTTTATCAGTTACTCCTTTATTCTTCAAAAAGTCTTCAAAAATTAACTTCTTTCCACACCTAAAACAATTTCTTTCCCTAATATCCTCTTTCGAAGATAAATTCAGAAGATTTAAACTTTTATACTTCATTCCATTATTAATTGAATATAACTAATTTAAGATTAGAGTGGTTTTTCTATTTTTCAATTTTTGATATTATTCAATAATCTTTTCTTTGATAATTAGATTTTTCATGATAAATAAATTTTTTAAGCTGGTTTACCATATTTCTTATTGAAAAAATGAGTGAAGTACCCAATGATTTAAAGAACCAAATTAACACTGCTGCCTATTTTCTTTCCCAAAAAAATCATCCTTATGATACTTTGTGTTGGATGCTTGCTGAAAGGGAATTATTTATTCAATTCAACTTTATAAGGCCTCAAAAAGAAAAAGTAAGAAAAAGAGCTGCAAGAATATTTTTTTCTAAGCCTCCTTATGATGTTCTCTGCTGGTTGATAGCAGAAAAAGACATCTTATTTAAACGTAAAATGTTCAAAAAGAGCACTAAACCTTCATTCTATTTGTAATTTATTTATTTTTCTATGATTTTTTTCTTTGGTTTTTAAAACCAAATTCTATATCACAATATTTAGCGTAAGATTCCAATTCTTTCCCGCATTCTGGGAAATATTTAAATCCTGACAAACAGCTATCCTTCATAAATATTGTAGCTTTAGAATTAATAAATTCAATTCTATTGAATAAGAATTTTAAAAATAATTACTAACAGGAACACACTCCTTCTCTTACTAAAAAACATCTCATTACCATCTTTTCACACAAGCCTATAGCGCTCTAAGCCTGAATCCTTAAATCCTCTTTCGAATGCCACACACTCGCGCGGTTGAGAGTGGCGGGCTGAATAGGTCA
>JBHLKA010000001.1:0-65517 GCA_048887145.1 Candidatus Hodarchaeota archaeon | reverse complement strand
ATACGTAAAAACCCGAGATCGGGGGTTCAATAGAAGAGAAAAATCTTCTCTAAAGAATAAATCCCCCCTGGACCACTTTTTTTGTTATTAAAGAAGAAAGATTCTATTGAATTAATAGATATTAATTACATTAAGTTTAATGATATTAAGTTTAAGATCCATTTTTTTATCTGCATTAGATTTTTTAGTAATCCAGAAACAAGATTATCTGGAAAAACTTTTTCTTGGTCCAAATTTTGGACTGTGGTCATCCATTTATTCAAAGCGAGTTGTACTAGACTTGCACCATCCGCTTCCATAAACATAGGTACCACAGCGGCACTTTCCCTAGCATCACCAATAGCGAAATAAATTTTTCTATTAATTTCTTTTAACATTACCAGATTTACACATTCATCTAATTTACGCTCTACTAATATAATTTTTAGAATTTGAGTCTGAATCTGCTTGTCTTTTTTAACAAATTCGGCTTTTCTTTTATTTAGTATTGGTTGAATTTCAGTTATCAGTTTATCTCCAGTAGAGTCTTTTGGGTAATATTTTCTCAATCTTATAACATCGTCTAATCCTTCTATATTGATGAATTTTTTACTGTTTGAATAAAAAATTGCATGGAATCCACCTTTTTCCTCACCTGGAGATAATTTAATAAAAATATTTCTCATTGTTACAGAATTACAAGTGTGATACGCTAATTCAAATAGTGCTCTTGGTGTTAATGGTTTATATGGTTCTTCTACTTCTTTAAAGGACCACTGAGTAGAAATTACATTATTAAATTGATCTAAAAGTCGATTCTCCATAGTTAGATAACCTAATAATATTTAATATTATATAGTTCTACTCATTTTTATTTATTTTTATTTAATTAGAAATAGGATTGAAATATTTTGATTGATTTTACTTCTGAGTAATTTGATCGTATGCCTTTTCAAATCTTTCAACTGCTAAGATTATATCTTTAGAGGTTGCACCTATTGCGGCATTCATTACTATATAAGGTGTTAAATAATTTGAACAGCACGTTCCAAAAATATTTTCTTTTGGATTATAAACTCTAGGTCCTGTAACTCTTAAATTATATAAAGCTCCTCCTAAAGCAGATAAATGTTCTTTTTTCAAATTCTTTAAAGACATTGCTACGGCTACTGGGTTAAATACATCCAAAATTCTCTCATTTAATTTATCGGCAACTTCACTCATCTTTTCTTTTAATAATTTTCGGTTTTTCTGTTGAGTATTTATTAATTTTTGGTATCCCTCAGTTCCTAAAGAAAGCATAGAAATTAAAAAATTTACAACAGGAGTAGCTGAAGCGCGTCCAGCATATGCTTGACTTATTTTAATTATTACTTCCTTATTTGGTGAGGCAATAATAGCACCACCAACAGGAGTAAGTACATTTTTATCAGTTGACTGTATTATTACATCAATTTTTCCGGCATCAATTCCCGAACGAATTAATTCCATCCATTCTGGACTTTGAACTCCATATGCATTGATTACAATGTGAACTAAATCATTTTCCTTAGCAAATTTACTTATCTCTTTAATATTATCAAATTCACGGGGAGGGAAAAAACTTGTAACTGATATTACCGCAAAACAATCTTTATCTAATTTTGATTTAATATCTTCAATAGGGATTCTGACAGCATCACCAAATAACTTACCTTCTATAGTTTTTCTTTTTACACCCATTAAATCGAGTCCTTTTATGAGAGATTTATGATCAATTTGGGGAACAAGAACAGTTCTTTTTTCTACCAGGTTTAGATTATTCCAATCTGGTCTAAGAGCACCTATACATAAAGCTAAAGACATGCCTGTACATAAGGGTACAGCAATTGCGCTTTTTATATTAGGTAAACCAAATTTTCTAAGAAAGTTTCTTGCTAAGTAATTAGTTATTTCATACATAATTGATCCACCGGGAGCTTTGGGCTGAGGAGCAGTTAAAAAACCACTTCTACCCACACCATGACAAAATCCTGCTGAAGTTTTTAAATGTATTTTAGATGCTACCCTTGCTTCTCTTTCACCTACCCTTGCTGCCTTATAATCTTTATCTGTGTCCATATTCGAGAGAGCTTGTAAGAAAAATTCAATTTGCTCATCACTCCAAGGTTCCTTAGGAATAGCTTTCTGCTCAAATAAAATTTTAATAGGATTTAAGAACTCATTTAGCCCTAATTGCCCTCTATTCAGCATATTTTGAGGAATAGGTGTGCTTTTAAAATAATCAATAATTTTGTTGAAATCAATCAAATTTATCACGCGATTTTTATAAAAATTGGCGGCCCTCGAGGGGAATCGAACCCCTATCCCTCCGCAGGATAACTGGGTTTGAAGCCCAGCGTCAGAGACCACTCTAACCGTCAAGGGCCATATTGAATAACATTATTAAATTAAAAAGTATTTGAAATAAAATGAATTTTTTGATTAATTTTCTTTATAATTTCTATTAAATTAAGATTCATTTAAATTTTAATAAAAAGAATCTACTCCAAATTTAAAAGCTCTTCCATAATAAACCTACCATCTTCTATTACTTTTTTATCATCAAACCATAATGAACATCTTTTCATTATCCCATCCACGTGTCCGATTGAATTCCAATTAGCTCCTGTTTTCTGTGTAAAAGGGTTTCCAAAAGCAACATGAACACCCGGAAATTTTTCATCCTGTAAAAGATTTCCTATAAAATTTTTTAAATAGATATTTGTCCCGCATGCAAATTCTCCTACTCTATTAGCATTTTCATCTTGTCTTAAATATTGCTTAAATTCGGGTAATAATTCTTGATTCTCACATGTAATATTTTCAATATCAGCCCTGGAATTTGTAATGGGTATTGAAACAGGAGTCTTATTAAGGTCTCCATACTTTTCATTGAAGAAATCTCCTAATGTGCCATCTACAACCATTATACCTTCGATATTTTCAGGGCAAGTAAACGCTTCTCCTGCAGGTAAATTTCCCCACATACCTTTATACCATAATAGCCCTGTATCTGGAACCCACCTCAACTTATCTGAAAATGATACCTTGAGATTTGTTCCTCCAGGAGTTTCTACTATAGCAGATTTAGAGATTGTGGCAAAACTCATAATTGAGAATGTTAAAGAAGCAATCTTAAAATAATCTGCTTGCATACCAGTTTGAATAATATTATCATTGATATCTAGCATATGAATTTCTCTTCCTTTAGATATAGCAAGTCTAATTAAAGGGCCTCTAAATCGGTTTAATTCTCCCGGCTTGGATCGAGCCGCGAAATATAGAACATCGCTTTTTCCAACATCACTTTTAATTTTTTTGGGGATTGTAGTTAGCGGTCTTTCAGCATAATCTTCTAAAACATGAAAATTGATTTCTTTTGTAATGGTTTCAGCAAACTTTTGTATAAGTTCCCCAATATTTATGGTTTCTTTATCAGTTACTATAGTTGCTGTTTCAGAAGGCATCAATCGTGAACAAGTTTCAACTATATTTTTTCCTGCTTTTGAATTTTTATCATCCATCTTTTATCCTTTAATTTCTTAATTAACTTATTTATTGGAAAACAGTTTTTCAGCTCATTATTTCTAATTATTTTTAACTAATTAATGATCCTATCTTTAATATCTTCACATGTTATTCGTCTGCAACCTGGAGTCATTAGACCTAAATTGTATATAGTATCCAAGAAATTTACAATAATGTGGGATGTAGCTCCAAATATTACATATTTTTTATCATTTGGAGATCTATACTTGAATTTACCTACTCCAATTAAATCTTCCTTGAGTTTATAAGTTCTTTCTTTGAAATTCTTTTTATTCGCAAAAAATGTAATTGGAATTTTCACGATCTCTTCGACTTCTCCTTCTTGTCTAATCATTTTCTGGTTTTCATTTATACAGGCTACGAAAGCAGTTATAATGAATCCTTTCGGGGTGAGGTGATCATCAATACATCCTAAGATGGTTACGTTATCTCTTGGAATTCCTAATTCTTCTCTCAATTCTCTCAAAGCTGTATCTAAATACGATTTATCTCGATTGGGATCAAATTTTCCACCTGGAAAAGACATTTCCCCGGAATGTTTATCATTTATTTGTTTAGTCCTGCGAATTAGGACTAGATCATATGGTATTTCTTGATATGGAATTATTAAGAATATAACTGCAGAATTTACAAAATGTTCATGGTGCATTGAAATTCGTTCAGGAGAATCTAATTGCTTTAACTTATCTGCTATATATTTCTCATTAAAGATAAAATTCATTTTATCCATTATATTTTTATTTGATTACAATACCATCTTAAAACTTTTTTGTAATTTGGTCTCTATACTTGATATATTCTTTAAGATCTTTTATTTTTTCTAATTTAAATCGTTTTAAACCTAAGTTTGACATATTGATATCGTAAATTGTTTCGATAAATGTAGATATCATGTAGGCTGTTGCTCCCCAAACCGTATAAATCTGTTCATTCTCATCATTTTTATAATTAAAGTAAAAAATAGGGAATTTATTGCCATCAATATCCACTGCTTGTTCTCTAAAATTTTTCTTACTTACAAAAAAATCTATTGGGATTTTTAATATCTTCTGAACTTCTCTGTCATCCTTTATTAATTTTTGATCCTTATTGATGATGGCCACATAAGGAGTAATTACGAATTTAGTCATAGTCGGAAAGTCATCTAAACAACCTATTATTTTTACATTTTTTCGTAGTAATCCAATTTCTTCTTCAGCTTCCCTTAAAGCTGTGTCTTCCAATGAAGTATCTTTAATAGGATCGAATTTTCCCCCCGGGAATGATATTTCTCCCCGGTGTCTTTTTCCACGATTTGAGCGATGAATTAATACTAAATCATAGGGTTTATCTTTATAGGGGATGATACAGAAAAGGACAGCTGAACTTGTAAAGAACACATCTTTTAGTTTTATTCTTGAGGGTGAATCACAAGGAAATAATTTCGTACTAATAAAGTTTTCATCAAATACTAAACTTAAAGGATCCATTAATTATAGGAAAAATTTTAAGATGTTGATTAATTAAAAAACATAATATTTAATCCTAATAAAATTTTTAGGAAGTGCTTAAAATTGAAACTCCCAAAGGAACTAAAAGAAAAAAGTGATTTAAGCGGAACAACAAATAAAGGAAAGAAATGTTCTGTGATAGGGTGTAGTGAATTAGCAGTGAGGTCTCTTTCCGAAAACAAATGGAAATCTTATGTAGAAAAAGCAGATTTAAGATATAAAGAGAATAAACAAAATAAAATTTATCTTTGTAAAAATCATTACAAGGGAGCAAATAAATTACGAAAATCTCAGGAAAAAATATACCAGAAAAAGGGTTTTTTAGAGGATTCTCTTTCTATAGGAAAAATGAAGAGATATGATTAAATATACCCATTTATCAAAAAAGATTTATGGAATCCCTGCCATCTCTTCATACATTTTACCAATTATTGAATATTGAGCTTCAATAATTCCAATTGTTAGAAGTGATAAAGCAAGTAAAACTATTATAAACCCAATTAATTTTTTCCTCATCGATGTTATATAATGTTGGAAATAAAATAAAATTTTGGAATGATATTATTTAATAAGATCTTCTAAAGTAGTAATTTTCACATCAATCTTTTTAAGTTTCACTTCAAATTCTTTATCTTTTTCTTTATAATCTTCTTCTTCAATTTCCTTAGCTGAAAATCTACCTTTATTAAGATTTCTTTCTGCTTTAATATCTGACTTTTCCATTTTCAATTCTTTTATCCATAGCTTCATACCAGAGATTAAGTCTTCTCTTTCATTCTCAAAATCTGCTTTCTCTTGTTTGTATTTTTCTCTAAGAGATTCGAAAGTTTCTTTATCCATTTTATGCAATTTGAATTCTTTAGTCAAATTCTTGAGTTGGAAAATTCTCTTATCAATATCATCTTTTATCCTCTGAACAATAAATGGTTTTTCCATTTTTTGTTTAACTTCAATTTCATTTTGCTTAAGCTCATTGATTAATGTCTTTAGTGCTTCAATTTTTACATTAATTGATTTTTTAAATTCCTCGTCTACATCATAACGAGGTTCTTTTAAAGATTTTTGAATTTCTTTTAACTTCTCAACTAACAATTTTTTATTTAATTGTATATCATTATATTCAATATAAAGGATCATTTGTTCTTTTACTTCAAATGGTAATGGTCTTTCTACCTTTATTTCTCCTTTTTTAGCTTTTTTCTTCTTTTCTACTTTCTCTTCAATTTCGACTTCTTCCATAGGATATTCTTCAATTTCGATCTCGGTGGAAGGTTCTTCACCTTTTATTTCTCTCACTTTTTCTTTTATAACATCTTTAGGTTTTTGAGCAGCTTTTGGTTTTTCTATATCTCTAAGTACTGGTTTTCCGCATATTATACAATATTTATCTGTAGATTTTAAGGGGTTTCCGCAATACACGCAATATTTCATTTTTTATTCACATTTAAAAATTGATATTATGTTTAAAAGTAAATTCTATTTAATTAAATTTTATTGGAGTCCAATATTTAAAAGATTAATTAAAAATATAGGAAAATGTTTTACTTTTCTAATCTTATAAGAAACATATAGTCGCTTTTTATCCCTATAGTGATTTTTATGATTGACGTTGAGAAATTAATACCGATCCATATTGGATTGTTCGGGCATATTGATTGTGGAAAAACTGCCATAGCTTCTGTATTAAGTGAAATAATATCGACTGCAGGAATTGATGCTCATCCACAAAGTAAAGAAAGAGGCATAACTATCGATTTAGGGTTTACAAGTTTTGTATTGGATGATTATTTAGTATCATTGGTTGATGGTCCTGGTCATGCAGATTTAATAAAAATAAGTGCTTCCTCAGTAGAAATAATTGATTGTGCTATAATCGTGATAGACATTAATAAAGGACCGCAAGTTCAAACTGGTGAGCATTTAATAATGGTAGAAGCTTTAAATATTAAAGATATCATAGTTGTGCTTAACAAAATAGATCTATTTAAGGGGGATATTAAGCAAGAAATAGAAAAAACAAGAGTTTTCTTTCAATCAACATCTTTTGGCGCACAAATACCGATTTATGCTGTATCTGCGAAAAAAAAAGTGGGTTTTGAAAAATTAAAAGAGGGGATTTTAGAAAAGATTAAAAAGCTTGATATAAAGAGAGAATTCAAGGGGAGTATCAAAATACCCATAGATCACCATTTTTCGATAAAAGGGAGAGGGACAATAATCACAGGCACATTATTAAGGGGAAAATTAGAATTAAATCAAAAAATATATATAATGCCTTTAGGAATTTCAGGGAGAGTTAAATCGATTCAAATTTTTCATCAGGAAGTAAAATTTGCAAAAGCAGGTGATAGAATTGGGATCAATATTAAAGGAGTGGATGCAAACAAGATATATAGGGGGTGTTATGCAACAGATAATATACGTGCTTTTGATTATTGTGATTTAATTGAAGTGAAAGTAAATAAAAACAAATTATTTAAAGAAGAAACCCATTTTGGTACTCAACTCCATGTAACAATTGGAATGTTTACTACAGCAGGGTTTTTATATCCTTATTATGAATTCGACGGAAAAAGAATTCAAATGAATATGAAGAATGATTTAACCAACTTTAAAGCTTTTTTATGGTTAAATGAGAGAATCCTAGTTAGTAAAGAAAAAACAACCATGTTATTAAGTCGGTTAGATTTGCCTCCAACGTCTTTAAGGATTTTAGGATCAGCAGAGTTAATAAAGATACATCAAGAACCACCATTACTATATAAATATAAAATAAAAAAAGGAATCATTCAAAATCCATCACATGCTCAAGGTATTATTTGTAGTGGGTTAGCACAGAGTTTAGTAGGTGCTAAAAAGATTATTGGGCGAAAATTAGAGCCTCCTTTTACAAAAATAATTAGTCCATTTGGAACAAAAGGATCTGTAATTGTGGGGATTGAAAGTACTAGAAAAATTATAAGAAAGGGAGATAAAGTCATTTTGAAAGAATTAAGAAGTTTTAAATTGAAATCTAAAAAAGATTTAAATGTTCAAAATTAATTTATATAATTAATTGAGGTAGTAATAATGGAAAGAATACATAGTACTGAAATTGATATCGATCAAGAAATTCTAGATGAATTAATGCGTAATTTAGAACAATTAGAGAGTTCCACAGACCTTGAGGGAACTGCTTTAGTATCAAAAACAGGATTGAGAATTGCTAGTTCTGAAACTGCTGATATTGTTGCTGATGTATATAGCGCAAGTCCTGCAACTTTAATTTCCTTAGGGGAAAAGATAAGTAGCGGACTTGGTCAAGGCGAATTAAGAGAAATCGTGATTAGAGGCATAAAAGGATACACAATTATTATTGTTGGTGATGCTGAAAATAATTTCATGCTTTTTACTAATTGTAAAAAAGGTTATAAATTAGGGTATTACTTCCATAAAATTCGTAAATCTTTTAAGGAAATGGAACCAATATTAAAGAAAATTGAAACTAAATACCGAAAAACTTAATTTTGTAGAAAATAATTTTTAAATCTTATTATATATTTACGTGTTTCCAGTAAATTTTATCCCCATGATTCAAATAATAGTCTGCTGCTCCAACTCCAGCAAACATATCATTAACATAATAAATCCAATCTCCATTAACACCATTAATACCTATAACTAAAGCCCCATTACTAAAGTAGGATAATTCTACGCTGCATTTTTCTTGCAGTGCATCTAATACAGTTGTATCGTAATTATATAAGGAAATATTTTCCCATGTCTGAGTAGGTTGAGTAACATATTCTACTGTTAAACTAATATTAAAAACTTCCGGTAAAGCTGTATCTCTGCCAGTATTATATCCACTTCGATTTTGATTTAAAATTGGGAAGAAACCAAAGCTATATAAGATTAAAACTGTAAAACTTGAAATTCCAATTAAAGTAATGATTGCAAATTTAAGGTTTTTTTTCATTTATATTACCATAAAATAAAATAGTAATTCTTTTATAAGATTTCAATTATTTCATCTTTTTTTTATTGATTTTGATGATTATTAAGATTGTCATTAAAACTACACTCACTATAACAATCATAGAGAATGAAGGTATTTCTGAAGGTGTATCAACACCGTTTTGAACTAGTTCATAATTTTCTATATTCATTTCAAGGTGGTAATTTTGTCCCGTCGTATCTACATATAATAATAGACCGGTTATTTTTTCATAAATTAGTCTTGTCTCTTGCGGAAAAGACCCTCCGCATTTGAAATACATATCAATTGTTAAATCAGTCTCCTCATATATAAATTCTCGATCTTCTGTAAACCCTGAAGCTGCTATAACTTCTGCCTCAATATCATAAGTCTCATTATTTACTATAGGTAATAGAAACCCTGATAAAAATCCAGGAAAAGAGATCAACAAATTATTGGCACATTCTGAATCTGAAACATTATTCATTTGCATTGTGATATCTGTCCTAACATCACCCTCGTACACTACTTTAATATCTAGCCATGGTCTTCCATCTGCATACTTAAAAGGATCTGGATCCCACAATAAAGGATCTCGATGATAAAATCCTGTAAAATTTACTAATATCCATCCTCTTTCTGATCCAGTAGCATAAATATCTTTATAGGTTCCCCATAAATCCGTCCAAATTGCCCACCCTAAAGGTTCAAAAGTATTAACATTATACTTATATTCAGTTTCAATGTCTAAAGTAAAATTCGCTAATGATAAAGCAAGTTTGTAGTTTCCTAAAGTGGTATTAGCTCTTATTAATAATCCCGTTTTTTTGTCATAAATTAATTCTGTTATTTGATTTTGAGTTTCACCAAATTGATCAAACCTAAAATATAAGAAATTAATTGTTTCTTCCATTGTAAGGTCTGCTGTTAAACCTGATGCTCCATTAGCTTCTAAAGTTGCATTAGCTTTTATCCATTCAGTCTGGTTATTTGGTATTAAAAACCCAGATTGAAATCGGGAAAATCCTAATTTTAGATTTCTCGCTAGTTCACTATTAGAAACATTTAAAAGTGTAAAATTTAGATTTTTATTTTTAAATATTTTAATATCAAACCATGGCATATCTGTATCAGAAAATGTATCTCCAACTAGATCATAAGGATCTCGTTTATAAAAACCGGTAATATTAATTCTTATCTCATCGCTAATATTAGTTGCCCATTTCCCTTCAGAATCATCTGAAAAATTAATCCAATTCGAGTTTTCGCCAAAATCTAAAATATTATATAAATATTCACCACTTAAGTCTAATTCTTCAGAATATTGCGGTGGTATTACTTCAGTTCCTTTTACGTTCTGAATAGAAAAAATTAGTAACCCTTGAAAAATCATAAAAAATGTTATTAGAACGGTTAAGATTTTTTTATTTTTCATATTTTATATTGACCCCTCTCAAAGTAGAGTAGGAAACTTGCCCTACATATTTTTATTATTTTTTAAGAAAGTTCGATAGTATTTAACTTTTTACAATAAATTTTTATAATATGATAATATTTTTAAATTAGGATATCTTACCGACTAATGCAAGAATTATGGAAACTAAAATTAAACTTGATGGAACTGATGCTGAAAAATCTTCAGAGTATGAAGAAATTATCAAAATAGATAAGACAGAAAACTACAATGGCTCGATTTGGTTGGAAAAGAAAACTTTTCGACTTGTTTTGGTTAGTACTTTTTCAGCATTAGCAGTAGTTTTAGGATATGCATTAGCATATGTTCCAAATATTGAATTATTCACTTTAATGATTTTCCTGGGAGGATTTATTTTAGGTAAAAGAGATGGATTAATTGTTGGTTTTTTTAGTTCATTTATTTATTATTTCTTTAATCCAGTCGGACCGCCTCCATCAATACTCTTTTTTGCTTTTCAGTTATATCATTATTCATTGACTGGTTTTTTAGGAGGATTATCTTCTGACTATCTTAAAAAGAAGGATTTTTTTAAATTGGGTGAGGATTTGTATGTATTTCCAGTGATAATACGATTTGGATTGATAGGGGCATTAATTACTTTCAATTTTCAATTTTTTTCTTACTTAATTGATGCTTTTTTATTTTTTTTAAGTGGTAACTTAGGAGGATTTTCATCATATTTTTTATCTGGCATACCTTTATTAATTACCCATATCATTGGAAATACTCTAGGATTTATTTTTTTATTACCTGGATTAATACTATTAATTCATAAAATACTTCAATAATAAATAGCAAAGATGGTTAAGTTTAGATCAAATTTAGGTAAAGTTGAGACTGTTATTTTTAGTTATTCAACTTTTGTAATTAGGATGACTTTCCCCCCTGCAGCTTCAATTTTTTCAATAGCTTGTTTTGAGGCTTTATTGACAGAAATATTAATCTTTTTATTAATTTCTCCGCGACCTAATATTTTTTGAACATTAATGTCATTTAAATTAATGATATAGGTATTTCCGGTTTTAGTTGCGATATTTTCTAGTACTAATTTATCAATTTTTAGATCTAAATCTTTGATATTTAGAGTATTAGTTTTATAAATGCGAGTTATATCTTGGGGTCTTTTGAAACCTTTTTTACCCATATTCCAATCAGGGTCAGGAAAACCTAGTTCTTTTTGCTTAAGATAGTAAGTTTTTTTGCTTTTTTTCCACTGAGTAGTTTTTCCACGACCTGCTCTTTGTCCTGTTTTACGATGTTGTCCTACTCTACCATAGCCGCATGTTCGAGTTCCTCTCATTTTTCTTATTTTTCTTGGAAATTTTCTCATAGTTATTACACCTTTAATCTTTAAATCATCTTACGTATTAATTCATTTATATAATTTCGAACATATCCTAAAGTACCCCCTTCTCCATAATGTTTTTTTATAGAGCCTCGATAACCTTTTCGGGGAGGATGCAATCGAAATACAGGTTTAATTTTTTTGATATTTTTAGTTTTATATTGTATTTCACCCTTCAATAAAGCTTTAGCAATTTCTTTGACGCTTTTATATTTGGTTAAATTCTCAATATGTTCATCTGTAAGTGGTTTATTTCCTTCTACTCTCCCTCTAACTCTTAAAAGTCTGATTAGCGTTTTCTCATCAATTTCCCCATAAGAGATGTAATCTTTACATTTATTGAGCATTCCCATATAACTTTTTTCTCCCCAAATAAGAACTCCATGATTTACCTTATGCATTCTTAGCATCTGTAGAGTATTAAGAATAGTTCTTCTCATTCCAGGAGCGCCTCTTACTCTAATTGCAAAATATAATACTGGAGGACGCGATTCTTTAATTTTAGGTTTCTTTTTTATAATTGATTCATTCTTAGCCATCATATTAACCACTTATTATTTATAAATTGAAACTATATTTATGAGCATTTTTTAGGGCATTAAATGTAGCTTTAACTAAATTTTCACTTGTCCTAGTATCACCAAAGGTTTTACTCCATATGTCTTCAATACCAGCTAATCGTAATAATTGTTTTACCTTATCTGCACATGCTAATCCTACTCCTGCTGGGGCGGGAATGAGTTGAATTTTAACCGACCCACATTTACCATTTATTTTAAAAGGAATGCTATGAGTCCCTCCGCACCCACATTCCTTACTACCACATCCTCGAAGAATAGGAATAACAGATAATTTAGCTTTACTAATTGCTTTCCTTATTGCAGGACCTACTTCACGACTCTTAGCTGCCCCTACTCCTATAAATCCTTCAGCGCCCACAAGCACCACTGCCTTGAATTTAGATCGCTGACCACTAGCGCTCATTTGTTGAACCATAGCTATTTTTACAACATCTTCACGTAGTTGCGGGAGAAGAACATCTATTATTTCTTTCTCTTTAACAACAAGATTATTTGCAAATATCTTATCTAGAGTTATCAATCCCTGTTTAACAAGCTCACCAAGGCGTGTCCTTGGAACCCATGTTTCTTCAATATTTCTTAATCGACTCATATTAACTCACTCATTTAAACACCATTCTCAATTGCTTTCAACGTGGAAGAAAACATTTGATTAAAATTTGTTGGATTAATTTTTACTTTATTTAAATAACCTGAAAATATTTTCTCATATTTTTCAGAATTTTCATTTTTTAAAGTATTAGCATACTTCTCGATATGTTCACCCTTGATTCTTTCTTCCAAGTTCTCTGGAAAGAATTTTTCATCATATGGAACTTCTAAACCAGCATCAATTATCCCCCTAGATGCCGCAAGTAGTCTATTACGATGAAGTAATATTCCTAAATCAAGAATTGCTTCTGAAATATCTTTTTTCTTAGTTCTTAAGCCTGCAAGATATCCTGTTAAATACGCAGCAGGAATATTTCCTGTACTTGCTTTCCAGCTAAATTTATCTTTTAGTTCTTTAGAAAATGCAGATGATAAAACTTTATCTCCTCCAATTTTAGATTGAATGAGTTGAACTATTATATGATTATTTGATGCTCTTACAACAATTCTTAATTTTTTTGATTTAAGTAATTTTAATCTCCTATGATAATCCGTTTTGCCATTTTCTCTTCTTCTAAAAGCTCTTCTATACTTTGGTCCTTTAGTCATTATTACCTTCCTCTTCTTAATAATTCCTTCTCTCTAATGTACCGATTCATTTGGGCAACGCTGTTAAACATACCACCTTTAGCATTTTTATATAACTTTCGATAAATAGCAGCAGTTATTAATTTTCGGTCTCTTAACTTTTTTAATTCTCTTCTTTGAGGGCGAATCCTCTTCATCCAAGCTTTTTTCTTTGGACTTCTAGCATATTTTGTCCCCTTTCTCTTTCCTAAACCCCTAGCCCTTCCTTTTCTCTTCTTCTGATGATGTAAGTTTTTCCTATATTTTGAAATTCCTTTATTATATTTTTTTCTTATTATTCCTTCTTTAATTAAACTCCTTATATCTTCTCTAGTTATAGCTAATTGAATCTCATCAATTAAGTAAGGATCAAAATAAACCCGGTTTTCACCACATTTTAATATTTCTGCTGCCATTCTTTTTTGGGGTTTTAGACTCATAATTTCTCACCGATATTATATTTATTCCTCATCTAATGATTCTTCTAGATCTTCTAAATCGAGGTATTCCTCTTCTTCTAACATTGATTCTAAACTTTCTAACTCTTTTTGTGATATTCCTAAATTAAGAACTTTAAATCCCCTATTTTGGGCATAATCAACTAGTTTAATTCTTTTTTTAGCACCTACTCTACCTGAAATTTTAATAGCATGTTTCTTATTACTTAATCCTTTAAAATCATTGAATGTAAAAATTCTTACTTCTTCATATCCTGATGGATGTAATCCCCTTATTTTTTTAGGGCTTCTATAACCTATTGTGGGAGATTTAACACCACTTTTTTTCTTTTTTCTTGTTTTTGAATCAATACCTCTAGCTTTTCTCCATGAATCTTTTACTCTTTTATATCTCCATGACTCTACTCGTTTGAATGAGGGTTTCTTTTTCTTTAAATTTTGCCTGAATTGTAATAATTTCTTTTGTTGCATTATTATTTCTCCATATTATTTAATTTGCCAGAGAATATCATCTCCAACTTGTTTTTTAAAAAGATAAATACCATCTTGAAATACCCGAGGATCTTTCTTTTTAATTCTGCAGCATTTTTTAAGATTTGCAGCAGTTTGTCCTAATTTTTCTTTATCAGGGCCAATTAGGATAATATCTTCCCCCTCAACCTTTACTTCTACATTATCTAAAAATTTTGATATTCTTGGAGCTCTTTCTCCTAAAAAGTTGATGATATGTATTTCTTTTTTGTCTGTGTTCACCTCTGCAGTAAAAGGAAAGTGAGAGTAAGCAATTTTACAGTAATATTTATAATTTTTCTGAACACCAATAATTAGATTTTTAATAAGGTTAAATATTGTGTTGGTTAACGCAAGAGTACCACCTTTAGGGAAGTAACATGAAAATATAACAGTATTTCCTTCAATAGAAACTTTAACTCCTCTTATATGTGAAAAATCTTTTGTTATTTCTCCATTTGGTCCATTTACAGTAATTTGGTGTCCTCCACCTAAACTAACCTTTACACCTTTGGGAATCTCCAATTCTTGTTTAAAAAATGCTGTTTTTACCATTTTTAATTACCTTTATTCATTTTCAATAGACATAACATAATGAAATGCCACCTATATTTTTTTCTTCCGCTTCTTTCATTGTCATTATACCTTGATTAGTGGTCATAATTATTAATCCTAAACCTGGTGCTGGTAATAGTTTTCTCTCGATCATTTCAAACTGGGAGACCTTATAATTCAGTCTTAATAGTCCCTTTGCCTCATTTATTCTCCCTAATAGAGCAACTCTAAACTTTCCTTGGCGTCCATCATCATATCTTTCGAATTCCCCAATATAAGCATGCTTTTGCAGAATTAATAGAACTTTTTGGATTAATTGAGATGCGGGACTTATAATTACTTCTTTCTTTCTTGCTCTTTCTGCATTACGCATCATATTCATCGCATCTGCGATTGTATTTACCAATTTTTTCACCTTTTTTTAATTTTTTCAATTTTTTTAATCATACCGTCGAAAACCAATATCTTTACCTATTTCATAGAAACATCGTCTACAAATATATAAACCATACCTTCTTATTAATCCTCTATGAGTTCCACATCTTCTACAATTTCTTTGACCCTTGCCAATTTTACCTTGTGGCACCTGAATCCTCTTTTTTTATTAATTTCTTTTATTAACTCACATAAATTCTAAATCCAATTGATCTACAATATCCACTCCAAAATTTTTTTCTAAAAAATATTGAGCTTCTAATCTAGAAACATAGTGATGTTTTGGAACTTTAGCTCGAGCCTTCCTTCGATATTTTACCCTCATACCAGGTCTAATAATTCTTCCAACAACATCTAAACCCCATATACCTATTAAATTATCATATTCAATACCTGGTATAGAAATATGCTCAGTTATTCCAAAACCAAAATTACCATAATTATCAAAACTCCTACGAAGAATTTTGTTATTGTTTACAATTAATAGTCTTTTCAATAATTTCTCTGCCTCAATACCTCTTATAGTAACCATAGTCCCTATAGGGCGTCCTTTTCTTAAATTAAATTCTTTTATATTTCTTTTTGAGAGTGTTTTTATAGGTTTTCTGCCGGAAATCGTTTCTAAGACCGTTACCGCCCTTTCTAATTCTTCACCACCAGCACCAACACCAATATTTAACACAATCTTCTCAAGAAAAGGTCTTTTCATAATATTTTTCCATAAATTTTCAAATTCTTCTGTTTGTGCTTTTGGGATTTTTGTTTTAGTTTTAACTGACAATTCAAATCTCACTTCTTATTTTGATTAACTTTCAAATTGAGGTAAACTAATTTCAGATTTATCTTCTCCAATAATAAATGTATAATCATACAAAGTTTCAGTATGTTCAGAATTATGCTGAATTGATACTGTACTTGCTTTTGGGCCAAATCGTTTTAAAATATTAATAATTTTTCCAATTTGCCCAATATTTTTTCCAGAAATAATAACAGCTAAATTTCCTTCTTTAAATCTTAGCACTTTCTCAATTTTTTGTTCTGGGACTGTAATTTTTAAAACATCCATTCTTTTATATATGTCTTCTTTAGGATTTTGGGCGTCTTTCACCCGAATAACTATATTTCTTCCATCATGTAAGTTTAATTGAATATTACCTCCCTTAATTGTTGTTTTTTGATTAATCCTACACAGTTTGTATTCACTCTCTTCCTCTGAGATTTCATGTAATATTAAACCGTAATGAGAATCTGGAAGAATCCGATAATGTTTATTCATCTTTTCAATAGTTAATACATCCATTAATCCTACAGGAAATGATTTATCCTTTATGACTTTTCCATCAACTTTAAAATCCCCTAAACCGATCAATTTTTTTGCCTCCCTATGAAAATCGACAATTTTAAGTATGTCTCTTACAATATGCAGTAATGGTAAACAAAATCGATTTGGGTGAGGGCCAGGTGATGATTTTACAAAGAATTTACCATGTTTCCTCCTAATTTGCAAAAATTTTGGAGTATTTAATCTTTTTAGGACTTTCATGCCACCGTGGCGAGTCATATTATCTCATCCTCCTCTTTGAATTTTTTTGGAGCAACTAATTCTTCTTCACCAAATACATATAAGGCTTTTCTTTCAATCATGCTGGCTCTCCAAGGATCTAGTTTCTTTTCCTTACCAAATTTTGTAATCACTAAATTTGAAATATGAATAGCTGGATTAAAGTCAGTACCATCTGCTTTTTCGAATTTACACTCTTTGATTTTTACTCTTTGATTTTTAGTTATTTCAAGAACTTCCCCTTCGAAGTCCTTAAATTCCCCTTTACAAACACGAACTTGATCACCGACTTTTAAGGGGAGTTTTTTAATTCCATACTCCTCTCGAAGAAAATCTGCAATTCTGGTTGATAATAAATTTGATCTTTGATGATTTTTATAATTGTACAATGCTTTCCTTTGTTTTCCAGGCTTTTTTGATATAACTTTCATAGGTTCAACACTTCTTATTAATTTTTATATTATTAAAGAGGATATTGATGCTAACCTAGGAAATAATTCGGCAGCCTCTCTCGCAATTGGACCTCTAATTTCTGTTCCTTTAGGATCTCCTTCTTTACTTATTATTACTCCAGCATTATCCTCAAAACATAAACGTGTTCCATCTAATCGTTTATAAATCATCTTTTGTCTTACTATTACTGCTTTCATTATATTTCCACGCATTTCAGGACGACCTTTTTTGATGGTTACCGAACAAACAGAACCTACAGTTGCTTTAGGCAATCGTCTCATCCTTGTTTTTATGTGATCTACATTAATTATCTGGGCAATTTTTGCTCCAGAATTATCTGCAATGAATAATCTAGAACCGTTTTGCAAACCATAACTTGTCCGAGGTTTAACTAGTTTTTTTCTTCCTAGCTTTCTTCTTGTTCCCATTTAAATCTCCTCCCTCGATATTTTTCCTAACACAATAAATGCTTTAGTCTTGGAAAGCTTTCTGCTTTCACCAACTCTTATTAAATCTCCTAAATTTATCTCATTTTTTAAGCAATCTGGTAAATGACATGCAAGGCGTGTATTACGTCTTTCATATCTTTGATATTTTTTGATAAATTGAACATAATTTCGTCTAATTACAACAGTATTCCGGGACTTTTTGCTCACTACCACACCACTAGTGATTTTGCCTCTTATTCTTGTTGTTCCATGAAATGGACAATCCTTATCATTACATTCCCTTGCCTTTGGAGGGGACACTCCTGGAATACCAATATTTCGAATACTCATTTTATACTTTCATCCACTTTTTCTTTTTTAACCTTCGTAACCTATTTTCAGGAATTCCAATAATTTTTGAACCATCAACTTCCAATAAATCTCCATTAAGTTTTAACCTGAAAATATGATCTTTTTTAATATACTTTTTAACTTTATTTTCCTTTTCGGTTATTAACAAATTATACGTTTCATCAATAACAATTCCAATATAAGAGAAACCTCTACTACTTAACCTTGATTTCAGTTTTGCATATATATGAAATCCAATTAAATCATGATATATTAAGTATTTTGGACTAATCATTCGTTCTCCTTTAGTTTTTCTTCGTTTTTAACTGTAAGAATTCTAGCAATTTGTTTTCTCAGTAGTTTAGCTTTTGCAGGATTATCAGCAATACCACCACCAGTCTGTTGACTATATAACATCATCAATTCTTCTCTTAATGTAATTAAAGTTCTTTCTCTTTCTCTCTCATCCATTTCTCGCACTTTTTCTGCAGTTATTATATCTGGCATTATTTTTTCACTTACTATTAAATTTTTAATATTTTATTCTTTACCAGATTCTATTGAAACTTCTGAAATATCTTCTTCGTCAACATCATCTAGCAAATCTTTATCTTCTTCGGATAAAGCTACTTCTTCCTCGATTACTTCATATTCTTCTGCAATTTTCTCTGCCCTAGTTTTCTTTACTTTTGCTTTTGCTCTTTTCTGCACTTTCGCTAACTCATCTTCATTTATTTTTATATCGTCTCCCATCTTAGTATCAGCTCTCATTATTTTAACAATAATCCCAAGAACACCACTCTTCTGAATACATTGGGCAACACCTTTATCTACTCCTTCTTCTGCTGGCTGGCCAGATTTTGTCATTGTGCCTGCCCTAAATATTTGACACCTAGCTCTTTGCGAAGTTACTTTTCCAGATATGCGAATTTCTACTCCTCGAGCACCCGCATCCATTACTTTTCTTAGTATATAATAACCTGCTCTGCGATAGTGTCTACCTCTATCAAGACTATAAGCTAATCTCTCAGCCATTATCTGGGAATCCAAGTCTGGATTTGCGACCTCTTCTACCTCTATCTGAGGCATTTCAAGTCCGTAACGCTCTTGTAAGGTGTCAGTAATCTCCTGAATTCTTTTTCCTCCTTTACCAATTACCAAACCAGGGCGTGAGGTCTTTAAGGTGATTCTAACGCCTAAAGGCGTCTTTTGAATTTCAACACCTGCAAATCCGGCACGTACTAGTTCAGATCTTAGATATTCATTTATTTGCATTAATTTTATTCCTTGTTCAATGAAATGTTTAGCTAAAGGGCTCATAATCATCAATCTCTTATAATTTAAACCTCAATTTTTTTTACCTAACTTGGAAATTCATATATTACAATTTCGACATGACTTAAGTGCCTATACTTTGGAGTAGATCTTCCATGGGCACGATGGATGAATCGTTTAATAATTCTTCCACGATGAGCTGCGGCATGGATTATTCTACATGATTCAGTATCTAATCCCTTATATTCTGCGTTCGACTCAACAGCAGATAATAATTCATAAATTCTAGCAGTTGCTTTTTGGGGATATCTCCCAGCATACCATTTAAATTCTTTTAAATCTTTTCGATGTGCTTGCTTCTTTTTATGTCTTCTGAATGGTATTGATTGTTTTAACTGAATAACCTTTTCTAAATATGATTTAGCTTTTTCAATATTCATACCCTTAATTACAGCACAAATTTCTCTTGCATGTTTTGGCTTAATTCTTAAATCTCTTCCAGATGCTTTTGCTAATCTTTCTGCATCATATTTCTGTTCAATAAATGAATAACCCCAGGTAGGCATTATAATCATCTCATATTTTATTAATATTTAACATTACTTAAGGGGAACATATTTACTTGAGCGTGTTGCTCCGATCCCAGGAGAACCATGCTGTACTCTCTTTCTTGTGAGGGCAAATTCGCCTAAATAATGACCAATCATCTCAGGTCGTATTTCTACAATTTCAAAATTTCTTCCATTGTAAATTCCAACCTTAAGTCCTACAAATTCTGGGAAAACTATCAAATCTCGTACGTGTGTTCTCACAATTAGATCTTTACCTCTTTTTTTTGCTCTATATGCTCTTCTTAACCTTTCAATAACTTTTTTCTGTCTTGGAGGAAGTCCTCTTCTTAAACTTCTTCTAGCTCTTGCAGGTAATAATTGTAATAATTGATCCATATTCATCTTTTTTAAGTCATCTAAAGTATGACCACGATAATGAAAACGTAATCTATCACGCTCTTTTTCGACATCTAATTCTTCTTCCTCTTCTACTTCTTCTTCAATTTCTTCTTCTACTTCCTCAAGAGATTCTTCTTTTTCTAAATCTTCTTGATCTTCCTTGTCAAGTTCCTCATTCGGAGCCATTTTTCCACCAATCTATTTGTTCCGTTTCTCGTTTATTGTTTATTATTTACTTAATTATTTTGACATGTAAGGTTATTAGTTATCTATTAAATTTTAATTTTATTAAAACAAGAGAACTGAAAAACATAAAATTTAAAAGGTTGTAAAACAAATTTGATGGAAGGCTATAAGATCTTTAATATATTAATTTTATCGAGGGTTTTGGTAGTTATTTTTCAAATAGATCATAATTAATAATACTTGTTAGGATTATATACCCTTTCTATGTCCTCCTCGTCAAATTTTCCTTTCCATTTTTCTTTAATTAACACGAAATTTTCTGGATTAATATTTGGGTTTATCACTGAATGATACGTTTTAATTGAATTTTCAAAAAAAGTGCCATTTTTTACAAAATAGACAACCTTATTACCATTAATAACAATAGGGTTTCCATTAATAATTTCCCAAGTCTCACTCCTGAGATGATGAACCTGAATAGAAATTCCCATCTCTGGTTTAATAAATATTAAGTTATAATCGGGATATGTGAATTTTATGCTGTACCACTTTGCCAATACGTCAATAAAACCTTTAGGAATATTATACACTTTCTTAAAGGTTTCTGGGTCAAGATCTACTTTTTTAGAATGCTCGTATTTATATGGATTGTAAATTATATCATGAGTAAAAATTTCATGGTTGTAATTAATTTGAATCTTCTTCTTACCATTATTTATTATCATATAGTAGTTGTGGGGGTCAATAATCAAATCTTTAGCAGATAAATCTTTTGTGATAAAAGAGGTTCCATTTATGAGGAATATATCATTAAGCTCATTAAGATTAATGTTAATTACTAATTCATTTGTACCATTTTTCCTTAGAAAATTACTTCTCTTAGGAAGCAAATATTCACTTATCATAGAGAAATACCTCTAATTAAATAAACTATTAAATTCTACAAATTTTTCTTCAATTTCATGTAGATAAGGCATTGATGCTTGTGCTCCCCTGCGAGTTACTGCTATAGAAGCTGCGGTGGTGGCATATTTAACACTTGTTATTAAACTCTCTCCTTGGTTTAATTTACTCGCTAAAACTCCGTTAAAGCAATCACCTGCTCCAACTGTATCAATAGCATGAACCTTTCTTGCGGGAATTTTAGTAGCTTTATCTAATTCAGATTGATATATTAATGATCCTTTATTTCCTAAAGTAATAATCACATCTCTGACTCCTAATCGAGTAATATCTCTTGAAATTTGAATTAATTTTTTATATCCTTTAATTTTTAACTCTTTAAATCCTAATAATGAATATAATCGAACTAATTCTCCCTCATTTGGGATGATAATATCAATATTTTTTAAAATGTCAACTGGAATTGGTTTTAAAGGAGCAGGATTAAAAATTTTAATTACGTTTCCTTTGGAAGCAAGAAGGAAAATTTTTTTGATAGTTTCAATTGAAATTTCCATCTGTACTAATAAGGAATTTGCATTTTTAATTAAATCTGCATGTTTTTCAATATCTTCAGGTTTTAATTTAACATTTGCTCCTGGAGCGACACTTATAATGTTTTCACCATTTTTATCTATCATTATAAAAGCAATTCCACTTGGTTCATTTGGATCCCTAATTACATAGTCTATATTAATGCCTTCATTTCTTAATTGAGAGATCATTAGATCACCGAAAGCATCTCTCCCAATATTTGCGATGAAAATTGTGTTTGAACCAGAGCGTGCGGACGCAACTGATTGATTAGCTCCTTTTCCTCCCAAAAATTGCTTAAAAGTCCCGCCTGTAACAGTTTCACCCGATTTTGGTATCCTTTCTAAATAAATATTTAAGTCCATATTACTTGAACCAATGATAAGAACATAGTTTTTGGGGATACTCATAATACTAATATAAATTTTTTAGATCCTATTCACTAATTGTGGATCATCACCATTAAAATCATTTGTATCCTATCGAATGGTTTTAATTTAATATTATTTTAAAAAATAATATTAATCATAACTAAGTTGCTTATTATAATAAGAAACTAACTATAAACCAAAAAGTGAAAAATTATGGCAAAAGATAAAATTATTGGTGCTATTGTTGCAATTTTAGGAATTTTAATCGCAATTATCTATACAATGGGGTCCCTTGTTGATCTCATATTTGATAAGTTGCTTAATAATCCAAACTGGGATCTAGCTTTTCGATTCTTTGATATTGATTGGCTAGATTATGAAGCATTCGTTGTTTTACCAATGTGGTTGATTGTAATATTAATTTGTATTATCGCTATTTGGATAGGGTATAGTATGCTCACCACCCCTGCACCTGTTCCACTCGAAGAGTTAGAAGAAGAATTAGCGGCTGAGGAAGAAGAATCTTCAGAAGGTTAGAGAGAACAACTAAAATTTATTTATTTTTTTTATATTAAATTTATTTTTAATTTTACAGTATTCATACTTTTAATCAAGAATAAAACCATAGATATATCCATTATCATGACAAGTTATTAAAATCCTTGAATCATTATCAAAATAAAAACCATTTAAACAAGAAGGATTATTAATTTGAGCTAGTACTTTGCCATTCATTTCATCTATTAACATTAAATATCCTCGTGTTGTTCCAATTACAATGCATTTGTTTTCAGAAGTATTAATATAGCTAAGAATTTCAGTATTTACATTTTTGTAATCCCATTTTACATCAAAATTTTCATTGAAGCAAAGTACTTTGGATTTTAATTTAATATCTTTAATTGGAATTGATTTATCTAAAAATTTAAAAGAATAGGAACTTGCTAATAAATTATTGTGTCTTTGTGGAGGAAATGAAAGGCATTTCCATATAATCTCATCTGTCTCGAAAGTT
The DNA here is from genome assembly GCA_048887145.1 of Candidatus Hodarchaeota archaeon. GTDB lineage: Archaea > Asgardarchaeota > Lokiarchaeia > Sigyniarchaeales > SOKP01 > SOKP01. The sequence goes on along the minus strand of JBHLKA010000001.1, from coordinate 41,875 downwards.
TTAATTTCTTCTTTTCTCTCTTTATCGATAATATGTAATTTTTTATCATCTCCTCCACATACGATGTAATCGTGTTGATATGAACGCATATAAGAAAGACATCTAACTTTATTAGAAAATCGTTTAAACCAGAGTAATTCTCCATATTTATTATCAAAAATTCTTATTGTCCCATCATTACTACATGCAATAATTTCAATCTCATTAGGATCTTTAAAGTTTCTCCATATTAATGCATCCCCAATACCTTCTTCAAAAATTTGTCCCCATATTAAAGATCCATCTAATGGGTTTAGAACGCGTAGACTTTTATCAAGAGAAAAGGTGATAATTTCATTAATTCCGTCATTATTAATATCATCTACTAAAATTCCCCCAATAGAGAAATTAAATCTATGTGTCCAATAGAGTTTTAACTTAAATTCAGCTTTATATTTTAAGACTCTTAAAATTCCATCCATTCCACCCAGAAGTAACTCTTCTTTACCATCATTATCAATATCATAGATTAATGCTTTCCAAATTGGTGTTTCCTGCGTTATTTCATCTTTAAACAATAATTTCCCGTTTAATGAGAAAATTAGGATCTTTCCAGATTTAGTATATGTTATAATTTGTTTATTATTACCTTTGATTAAAGTTCCTAATTCTACACCTAGTAACTGTTCATTTGTGTTAAAATCCCAAATTTTTTCAATATTCAAAATACTTCAAATAATTCTAGTTATTAATAGATTCAAATTTTTATAAGAATGATATTTTATATAAAATTTCAATTTTTAATAATAAATTCCATAAATAGTAATATTATAAAATAAAACAATTTATTTACTCTAAAACCTAACTATCCTCTAAACACTAAATTTGTGATATAAAAATGTCGGAACGTAGAGATGTTGATATTTTCTCAGTATTAATACTTGTAATTAGTATCATTGCCATTGTATTAGTAATAATTGGTCCTTTCGCTGGATTCTATTATTGGGGATATGGAAACAGATATTCTTGTTTATATTGTGATTATTGGACAGCTGGTGATTTAATCGCACAGATTTTCATTCTGATCCTATTTATGATTCAAATGGTTATTGCATTGAATGATTTAGTTCCAAAGAAGTTTATATCGTTCGATTTAACTAAATATAATATATATATAGCAATAACAACATTTGCTTTAGCAATTATTGGTCTTATTTCTTTTGGAGTTATACACATAGGAGACGAGTGGTGGGCCGATTTAGGTTTTTATGGAAGCGTGGTTGGGGGGATTCTCAATTCAATTTTGTTTTTCTTAAAGCAAAAAAATATTTAATTTCTTTTTTTTAATCCTGCAAATTAAATTTCAAACTAAATCTTCAAAAGAATATTTCTTAAAATAAAAACGAAATTTAAATTTTTTACATTATTCTGATAATTACTTATAAATACATTTATCGAACAAAAAAAATTCAATAACAAAAAGGTTTTATATATGAGTTTCGGGATTGAAATTGATAAAGACGCTTGCACTGGATGTGGAACATGCTATGAAGTTTGTCCTAGTGAATGTTTTGGTGAACCTGAAGGCGGTAAAGTTAACATAATTGAGGAGAATAGAGACGATTGCGTAGGATGTAGAGCTTGTGAAACACAATGCCCTGAAGAAGCTATTACTATTACTGAAGAATAAGTGTAAAAGGAAAACTTGAAGTAAGTATTAAGGATATTAACATTACTTTTTTTTATTTTTTATCTTCTAAAATTTTCACATTCTTTAATGGTATCCATCCATATTTATTATTTTCATCAATTACCCAAATCCAGCCGTATGACTCTTTTTCAATAGTTAGGATTTGTCCAGTAGATACTGTTAATTCTATTGAATTATAATCTTTGATAAATTTTGCTTGAGTTTCTTGAAGTTCTATATGATCCATTGGAACCCACCTTCCTTCGCCATCATTTTTAACAGACCATATCCAGCCGGGCCATTCACATTCTTTATTTTCAATTCTTAATATTTCACCCTTATTTACTATAAAAGGATCTGGATAAGGGGAATGATAATCTTCTATGACTTGACAGACTTTTTTTTTCATAATTTATATAATAATATTCAATTTTTATTTTTTTAAAATTAGTTCGTGAAACCCCCCTTTCATGAGAATTTATATATATCTATATAATATCTAAAGTAATATAAGAATATTATTTTGGATATAGAAACTATAAATCGCCACACAGAAAAACTAATATTTCTTTTATAAATATTTTAATATCTCTCAGTCTAGTAAATTCATTTTCTCCATGAGCTTTAGATGTTGGAGATTCGATACCTGCTATAATAATATCTTCCTTATTAAGGATTTCAGCTACGAATCCCATATCGGTAGAAGCTGAAGTTCCAATCATCTGGATTCTATCCTCTGGAATATCGTTAACTATTGCCATGGTTTTTTTCCAACGTTTTATGATAGATAAGTTATGATTTACTTTTAAAGGCGGATTATCATATCTAAAAGTTAATTTAACATCTAATGCCTTACTTTTCTGTTTTCCTCTATTAATAGCTTCCAAGATTTCTTGTTTTACATCTTCATATTTCTCATCTGGTATAATTCTTCTATTTACAATTAATTTACAATATCCAGGAATTATATTTTCTTTTTCTCCGGACTCAATAATAACAAGGCTAAACATGGGTCTTAAGTTTTCACCAAGTTTGTCTCGGGGGTCTCCAGGAATATCTCTACTTCTACGATCTTCAACCTTACTTTTAAGTAGCATTAATTCATTTAAAATCGGAACAGTTTCTTCTATAGCATTTACACCTAAAAAATTATAGCCTGAATGACAACTTTTTCCTATAATCTCAACAATTATATTTAAGTCACCAGCAGTTCCTATAGAAAGTAATGGAGTAATAACACCATCCATACAAAATGTAGTTCCTTTTAAGTATCCCTGTTCTGTTAGATAACGAATTCCAGGATACACCCCCACTTCCTCATCTGTACAATTTAAAACTTGAATATTAAATTTTGGTATAAGATTCAATTTATCAATAATTTGAAGTGCTAATATTAGACACACCATATCACCTTTCATATCAGCTGTCCCTCTTCCATAAATCTTTCCACTTTTAACTAATTTTGCTTCAAAGGGTGGAAATCGCCATTTACTTTTTCCTTTTGTTGTTGCTGGTACTACATCCATATGGCCATAAAAACTAATCCAATTTTCTTGATTGTAATCTTTTGTTGCGATAAGATTAATACGAGGTCCTTCCAATGGGTATGGGATTTCTCGAATTAATCTTTCTGGGATAATGAGCTCTTCTAATAAAAAATCTAAATCTTTAAAGTAGGAGGCGACCGCGTTTACATATTCACGGTAAGTGTTACCAGGGGGAACTGATGTGTCTATTTTAATGAGGATTCTCATAATTTCCATAATTTTTTCTTCATCCAAATTATCTACTTCTTCAAAAACTTTTTGGAAATTCATTGTAACCTGTCCTATAAAACATTAATAATAAAAATTGAAAATTTAGAATTAATTTTATTGTTTTTTCTAAAAAATAAATCTGATACAAATCAAATATAGTTCTACCATAACAAGATTTTGTCACAATTCTTGCAGTTACCCTCATTTATCTGCATATTTAGACAGGTTTCATGATATGGTGTTTTACAGGCATTGCACATATAAATTTTGCCAGTATATTCACCAAAATCATATCCACAATAACCACATTTACTAGCAAATGAAAATTCGTTGCTATTTTCATTAATTTCTACGATTTGTGCAGTTCCGGTTAATCCAATAACTGCATCCGAAGGAGTTAAAAAGTTTTTTTGTTGATTAGGTGTTATATATTGCTGTTGAGGTTGTTGGGCTTGTTCCCAATTAGAAATATATCCTGTCGCAGGTGATTTTGAAATACCTGTCTTTTGAGAGACTTTTTCATCTAAAATGTTAGTTAATATAAGTGCTGATGCGTATTTTCCTTTAGGACCTCCTTTTTGTAAATGAGTATGGGAGATCATATGAATTACCCTACCACCAGCTTTACCATAATCAAAATATAAAAATACAGGAGATTCTCCCCACTTTCGAAGAATATCTTGCGATGATATTAAAATATGAACAGTTGGATTCAATATAGTAATGGGAAAACTTTTAGTCTCCAACCACCATCGAAATTCTGTTTTTTTAGTATTTTTTGAGGCACCTTTTTGCCATTTACTCTGTTGGATTTCAGTTAAGACACCATCCAAAAAGGGGTGATTTGGTTCCATTATTTGACAAGCAACAACTGCATCAGCAGTCTTTTTTCCATTCCAGCGTATATACCCCGGAAAAATTACTTCAACCAAAGTTTTAATTGCCCAATCTGTTGTAATTAACCAACCTCCATGTGTTGATACATATTCTTTAATTTTTGGATAAGCTGAATGTGGCACTCCATCACCCGGGCATCCAATCAACACAACATCATAATCTTTAAGGTTATATTTCATTATTTGTTTTGGCTTTATTGTTTCATGAGCTGCGGCATACATATGTTCAATAATTTTTTTAGGTTTCTCATATCTTCCTTCAACAGCCAAGATTTTACCATGTTCTTCAACTGCTTTAACAACATCCTTTTTATTGAGGGCTTCCATTTTACGTTGTTTAACTTCAGAATATAAATCTTTCCAGCTACTCATTTAAAAATCTCTCACGTTAAGATTATAAGAAAATTAATATTATTTTTATAAGTAATAAAAAATAATGCATATTTATATTTTCATTGAAAGCGATTATGATGGAAGACTTAAAAGAATTGGGTAAACCTTTAGAATTTTGGGAATACTTTTATGAAATATCAAAAATTCCTCGATGCTCTGGGTACGAAGATCAAATGAGAGTTTTTATTCAAAAAGAGGCAGAAAAAATGGGTTTCCAAACCATGATAGATCAAATTAAAAACATAGTAATTAAAATTCCTTCAAAATTAAAAAGTGAAAAGTCCAGAGTTATTTTACAGAGCCACATGGATATGGTTTGCGAAAAGAATGATGATGTTAAGCACGACTTTTCAAAAGACCCGCTAGATATAAAATTAATTAAAATTAATAATGAAAAGTGGATAACCGCAAACGGTACTACTTTAGGAGCGGATAATGCTGTTGGAATGGCTTATCAATTAGCTTTAATGAAAAAAATCTACAAAGGAGAGTTAGACCTAGGTCCTATTTCAATAGATCTTCTTTTTACTGTAGATGAGGAGAGAGGGCTAATTGGTGCAAGTCAAATTGATAAAAATATGATTAGTGGCTCCTACATGATAAATCTTGATTCAGAAGAAGAAAATAGATTTACTATTGGTGCAGCAGGAGGAAGAATTTTTGAAGTTATTGTAAAAGACGGAAGAAAATCTGTAGATAAGGAAAAAGAAGTGATCCCAATGAAGCTTTCAGTTATAAGACTGGTTGGTGGGCACTCTGGGGGAGATATTAATAAAGGTAGAGCGAATGCACTAAAAATAATTTCACAAATTTTATGGAAATTAAAAAAGAAATATAATATTTATTTAAATTCCTTAAATGGGGGTAATTTGGATAATGCTATTCCAAGAGAAGCGGAAGCTATATTTTTTATTGAAGAGAATGACCTTTCTAAGATAACTAATTTTATTAATAACAATTCTCTGCATATTAAGATGTTATATAATGGAATTGAATCGAATATGGAAATTTTAATTCAAAAATTAGAAGATTTCAATGATTACTTAATGATTTCTAGAGAATTACAGAACAGATTAATAGACTTATTATTTTCAATGCCAAACGGCCCCATTTCGATACATCCTATAACTAAAGAATTGGTACACACCTCTACTAACCTTTCTTCAATAAGAACTGAAAAAAATTCTATAAATTTTGTTATAAGCCAAAGGAGTTTAACTCAATATGAACAGGATATATTATATGAAAGATTTTTAACTTTGTTTGAAATATCTGGTTTGGATTTAAATGTAAATATCAAATATGAATATCCAAGTTGGCCTCCAAATTTCAGTTCAAAAATTTCAAAACTTTCTAGAAAAATATATAAAGAACTATTCGATAATGAAGTTATAATTCAGGCTATTCATGCAGGTTTAGAATGTGCCTATTTTGTTTATCATTATCCAAATATGGAGATAATTTCGATCGGACCAGATATAACTGATGTTCATTCACCAGATGAACGCTTAAAAATAAAGAGTGTAGAAAGAATTTGGAATTTCTTGATAGCATTATTAAAGAAATTAGTATAGATATTCTGAAAAGAAGAAGAATAATTAAAAAGTTTTTAATTTAAAGAAGATTAATTAATTTTAAAAAAAACACAAATACAAACTATGCAAAAACGAAAAACTACAAAAGAAGAAATCAGTGGTTCAGAAACAATTTTTGAAAAAATAAAGAGTAAGACTCCTTGGATATTTGGAAATTCATTAAGGAAACCTAAAATAGCCTATCCGCAGATAAAACTACCTAAAATGGATATGCCTTTACCAGGTAAATCTTTAGTAGTTATAGGAATTTATATTATCCTATTCTTACTTCAGATGGGAATAGTATATATTATTTACAGAGAACCTGTAGCAATAGGAGCAGATCAACAAGGTAACGCTGTTCTATTATATCCTGATCTTAACGAAGCTTTTATAATTGAGAGTATAGTAGCTTCAATTTTCATTTTTCTTTGTTCTATAGGATTTTTATTAGTCTATCAAGCATCCAAATACGTATATAATAAAAAAACAGCTGTAAAGATTTTGGTAATTGGAATGATTTTTATAATTTCAGCTTTTGTCGCACTACAAGCAATAATAACGATAAAGCTTGGCGAAAGGTTGTTTAATGTTTAATTTTTTAAAAGAAAAAGCTTAATAACTTATTTTTATGATATATAGCATTTCAAGATCTCAATTTCTGGCAATTTGAGTTAAAACCAAAGCTATTTAAATAAAATTAAAAAAAAAGGATAAATTAGTTGTGTTCAATCTATATTTTAAAAATTATTTATTTTAGTGTTTCAATGAAAGCCTTATAAGCGGCTTCGTCTAATAAATTTCCTTTCTCTGCATCCCAATTGGAAGGGTTAACTTTAAATAACCATGCAGAGAGAGCATCTTCATTGATTTTTTCAGGCTCATCCATTAAATCAACATTTACTTCGGTAACACTGCCTGAAACTGGGCTATAAATATCTCCAACAGCTTTACTTGATTCAACGGTACAATCCAATGGATCGCTACTTGGCTCGTCACCATCCATCTTAACTTGTTCTATGGTAGCTCCTTCAAGAGCTTCAACATCTACAAAAGAAATCTCACCTAATTGTTCAGCAGCATAGGGGGTAATTCCAACCTCTCCAGTTGCATCATTAAACCACTGATGGGTTTTAGTAAACCATACTGTCATACAATATCAAACTCCTTGTTAATAATTTTATGAATTAAAATTATATTGAATTTAATTATATGATAAAATTAATTATATCAAAAATATAAAATTTTTTTATTGGCTATACTCTTAAAATTGAATTCATTAAAATGATAGCTTCCTTAAAAGATAGGATTAACTTTTATGAAGAATTCAAACAATTTTATGTTAAAATCATAAAAGCTTTCAAGTTCGATATCCATAGTGATAATGAAGCAAGAGATTTTTTACACAAAATTATATTAAAAAAATCTAAAGAATGGAATCTTGAAAAAGTTCTTGATTCTCTTAATAGTCTTATTAAAAGTAAAAATACAATTTTAGTATATGGTTGTGGCCCTTCTTTAGAAGAAACAATAGATTATATTCTTGATACTAAAGGAAAGCATATTTTTAATAATTTTCTTAATTTTACTGCAGATGGAGCATCTAGATTATTACGAGAAAATGAAATACGTGTTGATGCTGTTTTTACGGATTTAGACGGCATAACAAATACGGAATTTTACTACTCTAAATTTGTAGTCCTTCATGCTCATGGAGATAATCTAAATAAATTGCAAGATTTTGAAGAGCATATTATTAAATTTGAAAATATAATATGTACTACTCAAGTGGAACCTCTTGAAAGTATCATAAATCATGGTGGTTTTACTGATGGAGATCGAATTCTTTTTTTTTTAAAATCTCTAGTATCGCCAGAACATAAAATTTTTTTAATAGGGATGGATTTTGACAAAATAATTGGAAAATATAGTAAGGTTGGTAAACTTGAGAATTTTAAAGGTTCAAAAATTAAAATAATGAAATTAACTTTCGCAAAGAAGTTAATAGAATGGATTAAAAATCAGATTGAATGTCCGATTTATTATGTAAATTCCACAACTAAATCTAAGAACTTTCTAAACATTTCATTAAATAGTTTTGAGAAATTAGTTTTAAATAAATATTAATTAGAGTTCATAATCTTGAATGCCTTCAGAAGTTATTTTATATAATGCTTTTTTTTCTGGAAGGGAAAAAGAATTAACTAAATGGGCATATCCAATTGATTCTTCCTTAAAGCTTAAATATAAGAACTCTGAAAAGAAATGGCTAAGAAATTGAATTCCTACGGGAATGTGATTAATGATAGAGTTATTAATAAAATTAGGAGTAATTTGAGCTGTAGTGATTGTAATTAAATTGTATTTATCAGTAATATGATTAAAATATTCCAAGATCTTCATAAAAGTTGTTTTAGCTTTCAAATAACTTATATTTGAATCAGCTTGCTCAAGGCGATAATGATTATTAATTGAATCTATCAAAATCACTTTGTAATTTTTACTTGTTATCAAGTTTTTAATATTTTTTATATTTAAGAGGAACATCGAATTGCTCATAATCTTTGAAACTAAAATACTTTTTAACACCTTAGCCGAATTAAGTTTATGAATTTCGGCTAGTTCATTAATTCTCTCCGGTCGAAAGGTATTTTCAGTATCTATATAAATAGAATTAGAAAATTTTTTATATGCTTCTATACATAATTGATGACATAATTGAGTTTTCCCTGTACTATTTGCACCAAATATTAAATACATTTTTCCTGAATGGAATCCACCTTTCAATATTTTATTCAAATCTTTTGAGCCTGAACATAATAAATTGGATTGTTTTAAATTTTTGCTTTTTTCATTAATTATATCATTAGCATCAATGTATTGATTTTTTTTATTAAGAAATTTGGAAATATTAATATTCATCTTTTATCTATAAATTTGATTTAAAAAATTTAATTATTATGAAGAATTTAATCAATAAAACGTTAATAATTAATACTAAAAAAATAAACAATAAAATTAATTTTGAAATAAACATAAAGTATATTGCTAAACTAAATAATCAATATTAAATATGGCAAAGAAAAAAAAAGAAGTTTGTCCTTACTGTGGTAATAGTTTTGCATATTTATCGCGCCATAAATGTAAAGTAAAAGAGAGATTGGAGAGTTCTGAAGATTCTGATAAATCTGAGGTTGATAGAAGAATAGAAAGAATAGAAGAAAGGAAAAAGCATTTTACTAGGAGTCTTAAAAAAGAAGAAAAGATTGTTCTTGACATCATAAACAAAAGAGGAAGTTTATACTTTGAAGAGCTACAAGAATTTACAAATAAAAATCGCAATGAATTGGACGATATTTTAGATATTTTAGCTTTACAATCAAAAATCAAACTAAGAAGAGAATTAGTTGATGCTTCTTGGACAAAATACATATCGGCTATTGAGGAAATTGAATTAAAAGTTAAAGATGTTAAAGTTGATGAAAATAAAAAAGATTTTATTTTAGATATTTTTTCATATCAACCGTGCTTAATTTGTCCATTCATCAATAGGTGTAGTGAGACTAGTAATGATCAATTTAATCCTAAGGTTTGTCCTTGGCTCACTGATTGGATTTATTCCTTATTAGAAGGTAGAATTTATAAAGTGAATTTTGAGGAGATTCAATCAGAGACTTTCGATTAACAATTTCTTTTTTGATGCTATAAGATATATTTCATTACTTTTTTTATATGAAGATTTTGGTTTAAAACTTTTAATATTAATGAATTTCTTTTTTAAATCCTTAAAAAATTCTTCATAATCTTTTCCTTGAAAGAGTTTAATAACAAAAGTTCCTTTATATTTCAAAAATTTTGTTAATTTTAATATTTCATAACATAACTTTATTTGTCTTGCTTGATCACTAAATTTGTTTCCAGATTTATTTATACTTGCATCAGATATAATTAAATCTAACTTTTCTCCATTAAAGTATTCATTTATTTTATTCCTTAATTCTTCTTTCGTGAGATCCATTTTAACAATTTCTACATCCTCAATTGGAGATAGCTTCTTAAGATCAACTCCCATAATTTTATAATTGGTTCTAGAATAGTGATCATCATTATATTTTTCTAAATTTTCATTGGCAAATTCTTTTGCAACCTGTAACCAAGAACCAGGGGCACTTCCTAAATCAAGAATATAAAATGCTCTTTTAAAGATATTAAACCTTTTTTGTATTTCAATAAGTTTAAACGCAGAACGTGCTCTATATCCCTTTTGTTTAGCTTCTCTATAGTGAGATTCTTTTCTATGATTTATTGGATATTTAGTCACATTTGACGACTCTTATTTCTCTATTTCAATTAGTATTTTTTGTAACTCCTCTATTCCGATATTTGTTTTTATTGATAAAAAATCAAAATGGGTTCTTGAAGCTTGACCACCATTTCTTTTTATTTGTTTAATAATTAAATCAATTTTAGGTACTTGGGATAGTTTTAATCTTTCACATAAAAGATGTATATTATAATAAGTAATAGGCATATCAATTTCATTTGATATTAAGCTTAAAATTTTATTGACTTTTGTTTTTGTAAAATGATTTGAGTTTAAATTATGAAAAAGAACTCGTTTAATAAATTCCTTGTTATGGATTTTTTCAATCCAAAGAGGTCCAGCATATTCGGGTATTTTATCTTCCTTACAATAGGGGCATTGATGAGGGATTTTTACAATGTTGTTTGTATATACAGAACGGTGCCCACAATTATTACAATGTATGATATATCCATAATTGGAAAAGTTTGTATAAATCTTATCTTTATTCTTATAAGTATGGGCAAAAATTTTTATGAAATGACCTGAATAAAACGTTAATAATGGAATTATACCAAGATTATTTATATTAGCTATTTTTGATATAAAATGAAGCAAAATTCTTGCACCAGTTTCTTTACAATATTCATTATGAAGAGGTTTAGACATGTATTTTTTGAAGCACGCTTCTTTTCTTACGCCAAACAGAACTGCTGTATCAGTTGCAGTTATACATAATAGCCCATTCTCTTTTTGAATTAGTTTCAAAGCAGCATCAATAAAGTGAGAAGGTGTACCAAATGGATCGATTATAATTACATTTGGACGCTTAGTAAGTATTTTTGAATTTACTTTGATTTGTTGGGCTAACTTTAAACACAATAAATTGGAATCTTCATTACTTACTTCTACATAATTAGGATTAATCTTATTTAACTCTAAGTTTTTTTTTACAAGTTTTATTGCTAAAGGATTTATATCGTTTATATATATTTTTTTGATATTTTTGCATTCTTGTAGTAATCTTATAGACCCTATTCCCGATGCCGCCATAGAATCAACTATTATTAAAGATTCTGGATTAAAAATTTCATTATATGCAACAATAGAGGAATTAGTTATATCACGATTTATTTCCATCTTTTTATTATAAAAAACATTCATAGATTTTGATGGAATTTTATCTTTATCTGAATTATGTATATAAAAATCAACAAAACTTTCCTTCCGTAATGAATATCTTTTATTTTCTTGGCTCTTCTTGTTTATTCTCATATTTAAAATTTTTATTTTATTGAAAAAGTTTATTGGAATACATAATTAAATTTTAAAGTGTAAGATATAGATCTACTGCCTTTTTACTACCTAAAATTCCACCATATGTAAGAGAATGAATTTTTTGAACATTATCTCTCTTTAAAGGCTCAAAATCTTCAAAATATTTTATTTTTTCTTTTCTATCTAGATATTCTAAAGCTATAAATTCTCCTTGAAGAGATTTAGTAATAAAAGCCAATGGCAACCATTCATAATAAACTCTTATTTTTGGATTTGGAGAGGGAAAATATGCATATACACCACCATAATTAACGATTGCATGAAAATCTCCCACAAAACTACCACTATAACGATCTTTGAAGCGTTTATTCATTAACAATTTCTCATAATCTTTGTATTTATCAATCCATTGGGTAATATCTCCTCCAATACACCTGATACTTTTCTCATCTTTATTGGGCATTATTTTTAATTCTTGAAATACATAATGATAGAAAGTCATACTATAAGGTGAGGTATCTAAAATGAATTCAGCAACTTTACCATTAATAGCTAAAACCAGATTGGTAAAGATTCCATAGAGCACATAAAACCCACATATTATTTTCCCCGATTCATCATAAATTCCTACTATAGTTCCAACTGTTCTATTGACAGCAACATTAGAAGAGCCATCAACAGGATCAATAGTGATTCCAAAAATTCCATCACCTAACACAGGTTCAGATTCCTCAGATGCGATAAAAGAAAAACCTACATTTCCTTCATTTAAGGCTTTTAAAATGATACTATGAGTTAAAATATCTTCATGAATTTGTGTTTCTTCAAAAATGTTTTTGGAATCATAAGTTGGCTTTTTAATATTCATTCTATGTTCTATCTCACGAGAGGTTATTCCTCGTTCTAATAAACCTCGTATGGGAATCGTGGCTTCAGCAATAGTTTCAATAATTTTAATTATTTCTTCTTTATTTGGGAAGGAGGGCGGAATATATCTCTCTAACCATCTAGATAGCTTTATTTTCTCATTTTTAACATTCATAAGTATAATATTTAATTTCTTGAAATTTTTTTTAAATACTTCAATTGTAATAATGAAAAATTATAGATAATTCTTTATACATGCATGTTAATGCAAAAAAATAGCTAAAAATTTTTTTAAAACCCCTTATCCTATTGTGAATTATTTTATAGTTTAAATAAATCCATTTTGGGTGAGAATTGACAAAGATTCAATTGTTTTTTTATTATCTTTTTTCGTAAAAACAAATCTCCGGCAGTTTAATTTGTTTGTTCGTAAAATTTTGAGTGAACTGTCAATCCAATAATCCATAACCTTACCACCACTTTGAACTTCAATTAAATGCCCATTTTGATTAATATTAGTTTGAGTATTTACTACTATAATATTGATGCTGTATTTCTTATTTAAATAAAATAAATTGGCTAAAATCTGATTTAATTTGTAATTTAATAGAAAATTTTTCTCTTTGCTTTCTCTATTGAGCTCCAATCGGTATAAATCAGTTATAGAATCGATAATTATTAATTCTATACTGTTATAAGGTTTTTTATAAGCATCTAGCACTATAAATTCTAAATTGAAAACTAAAGAATATAGATCTTCAAAATTTAAAGATTTAATAAAAATTATGTTATCTAATGCATTTCTTACGGATTTTTGGGCAAAATTATTTATTTTCTCAAAAGGAGTATTAGGTTTTGTATAAATATAAATTATTTTATTTTTACCTGATGCATAATTTATAGCTTTTTGTAGTGAAAATGTTGTTTTTCCAACTCCAAAATCACCCCAAACAGAAAGAATTCCCTTAATAGGAAAAATAAGATTAAATAACTCGTTGAAGGGTTTTATTAAGGAATCCATTATTATAAATTATTAAATCAATTGTTAATTTATATAATTAATTTGAGAAAATTACCCTTATATATATTCACAGAAAATTTGAATTTTTTTTTTAGATTAAATAAGGCATTAAAAGAGAAAAAAATCCAATTTAAAATTTTGAATATCGGAAGGAAGTTACCAAACACTCCCTCATTAGTCCTTACTACATGCAAAGAGCTTAATAGAGTAGAAAGAGTAAATTGTAAATCTATAATTTTAGCTTATTCAGATACTCAAAAATTTGAAAATTATCTTTTAGAAGTGTTATCTTCTTATAGAGTTGGATATAAAGAAATTTATTCCTCTCTTACATTTTCAATTGATCCTGGTGAAAAAATAGGTTTAATGATTTTTCTAGATGATTATTTTTTAGATTCTTATTGCTGTTTTAAAGAAGTCGCCCTTATAGATATTTTAGAAGAATATATCCCATATTTTGTGGATAAAAATGAAAATTTACAGTTAAACTTCAAATTTGGGATAGGTGTTATTTCAGTAACTTATAATTTAGTGAAACTTATATTCAGTAATTATAAAAACAGAAAATTTATAAGAATTTTTTTAATTGACGAATATAAATCGTCAAAAATGAAAATAGGCAATAAAAGAACTACAAAATTCACTAAAGATGAGATAGCCGCATTGATTATATCTTTGAGAGAAGGTGTAGAAGTAAATCTCGTTAATTATGAAAATTTTTTTAATCACATTAAGACAAAAAGATTAAAGATTGAGAGATGGAAGGATCTTAAATTTGAAAAGAATAATAGCCTTTCATTAGAAATAATAGCAAAAAGAGTACTAAATGGAGAATTATCCTTAATGGAATCAATTAAGATTATTAAAGAACATTCTTCTTATCTTTCGAAAAACAAAAATTAATTAATAAGTTTTTATTTGTATTTGTAAACTTTAGGATAAGATTTAGTTACCATTTATTTGTTAGAATTTATACTAATTAATCAGTTTTGGAATGAAGAGATTTAAAACGATTGACACTCTTCGGGGTATAAGCATTGTTTGGATGATAATTGGCCATTTGACTGAGTGGTGGATATTAAATGAGGAAATTTGGTTTTTCAATACACTTCGTTCAATAGGAGACCCATTAGGTTCAGGAGCCTTTTTATTTATTGCTGGAGTAAGCACTGCGTTGTCATATAAGAAAAATATTCAGGAGATAGAAATAAATAAATTTAGTAATATAAAGTTGTATAGGAGAGCGTATTTGCTCCGTACATCCATTATATTTATAATTGCCTTGATATATAATGCTATTATATCTATAAAATTGAATAATCCAGCAGATATTTGGACTTGGTTTATTTTACAAACAGTTTCTGTGTCATTATTTTTAGGTTGGCCCTTATTGAAAACCAGTAAACTCTTCAGAATATATTTAGGTTTATTTTTATGGGTAATTAATTTATTTTTAATGAATTGTTTATCAAATTTTAGTGGACAAATGAATTTTCTTGGCATCCTTAATCATCTCCTATATAATAGATTAGGACTAGATCCTATTTTATCATTCTTCACATTTTTTATAATTGGAACAGTTGTTGGAGAGATAATTTTTGAAATTTATTTAATAGAGGATCAGAAAGAGAGAAAGTTCATCCTAAAGAAGAAATTATTGATTCCAGGATTAATATTTGGTATAATTTTGATAATTTTTGGGGTATTCTTTCGATTTCCTAATTTCTTACATCATCGGACATTTTCTTGGTTGGTTTATTCATTAGGTATCCAACTGATTTTAATATCTTCTCTGATTTTTATTGAGGAAATAGAAGTATTTCATTTTAAGAAAAATTACAAATTTCTTTATTATTTCTCATATTATTCCCTTTCTATTTATCTACTTCATAATGTATTATTTTTTATTTTTCAAAACAGTTTACAACATATATATCTCTTAATGTACATTTCAATCACTCTCTTTTTACTTGGGATTTTACTGAGAATTATCCATATTAAATTCGGCCCACATTTTTCAATAAAGATACAGATTGGAAGATTAAGTAGAGCATTAGCAGAGCGAATTAAATTAAATTAACTAAAAACCTTAAAAAACAAGGGATAATCTTAAAATTTAAGATCTCGATATCAATGAAATTGTTTTATGAAAGAGCGTATTGATATAATTTTAGTTGAAAGCCGATTAGTAGAGAGTAGAGTAAAAGCCCAGTGGTTAATAAAAAGTGGTTTTGTATTAGTAAATGGAGTTTTATTAAAGAAACCAGGAAAAAAGGTAGATAATAACGCTAATATTACGTTGAAAAAAGAATTTCCCTATGTAGGGCGTGGTGGCTTAAAGTTAAAAGCAGCACTAAATAAATTTGCCATAAAAGTGGAAAATAAGGTATGCGCTGATATTGGAGCTTCTATTGGGGGATTTACCGATTGTCTCCTAAAAAATAGAGCATTAAAAGTCTATGCTATAGATACAGCAAAAAATATTCTTCATCCATCATTAACAAGTAAATATAATAGAATTATCAAGTTGTTAGGAGTTGATGCGCGATCATTAATTGAATTGGATGAAAAAATTGAGTTAGTAACTATAGATATTACGTTTGCTTCATTAAAAACAATCCTTCCCAATGTTAAGAATTATTTAAAAAGAAATGGAGATATTATCGTTTTAGTTAAACCACTTTTTGAAACAAATTTTTATGAGAAAAAATTTTTTAAAATAATCACAAATTTACAGAGGCTTAAAAAAATTTTACATGATTTTTTATGCTGGAGTTCTGAAAATGGATTTTTTCCTTATGGGATAACCCAATCTCCAATTTTAGGTAAGGGGGGCTCAATAGAGTTTTTAGTTCATTTTAGAATAGATAAAGAAAGGACGCAATTCAATATATTTAAAGAACTTGAAGAAGTTATCGATAATATGAATATCAGAGAGCTTAAATAGATTGATAACTCCTAAATAATTTTCCCCATTCTGTTTGCATAAATTTTTTAATCCTACGTTTTCCTATAGTTGGATACCAGAACATATCATGATATATCAGAGATGCCATGATTGGTGCCATAAAAAAAAGATCACTCTTAAATAAAGGGTATATAAATTGTAGCGGCCCTTTTCTAACCATCTGATCACCCCAGATCACTAAGCTCCTCTTCACTTTAAAATTCCAATTGATATTTGAAACATCCTCACCAATTAACTCAATTTGATCGAAATCGCCACATCCTAATCCCATTTCATGAGATAACTTTATAGCAGGCAATTTTAATGGTTCAAAACCCATCATTTTCGAAACTACTGCATCTATAGCTACTTGATCATATCCAGCGAGAATAATGTTCTTGATTTTTGGTATCATAGTCCTTGGTCCTGCTCCATCTCCGCAAACAGTACCATCAACTATAGACATAATGTTTGGGTGTATTTGCTTTTGAATTATAAGTAAATCAACAAGTACTTCACTCATATATTGGTGAGAAAAGTGCCTTCTTTTTGTTAGTAATCCACCAAATGCATTTTTCATAGCACAAGTAATTCCCCCATGTTTCATTTCACTTTTAGTATACTCTAATGATCCACCTTCAGCACCAGTATGTCCATGTGTTTTCATCGTAGGAAGATGAATAATAGATTTCCCAAAATAAAATTTAGGTATTTTAAATCCTTCAGGAAATATTTTGGAATCTAAAGCTAAAAACTTCTGATTTTTTAAATTCAAGAATTTTGGTCTCAGAGACTTATAAGGGACAAAAGGAATACGCGTTAAGGGTATAAACCATACTTTATATTTCCTTATGATTGGCCACCAACAATTTCCTTTTAAACCTTTTTCAATGTTTGTAACTACAGTTCTATTTTCAGCTGTAAATAATTTTTTAGGATCATAACCATCCTCAATCATAGTTTTCAAAACACCCTCTACTTGCCAAGGAGGACTTGAACATGCGGGAAAAAATTTAGACCAACTTAAATTAAGCTTGATGATGATTTTCTTTCGTTTAGAATAATAATTTTGATATTCTGTAAGATGCATCAATCTCTTATAATCTTCATAAATTGACTTTGGAGAGGTCCTAATTACAAAAACTTGAGATTTATTTCTTTTCATTTTTAATTCTAATATTTGATTGTTTAACTTCTTTATTGAAAATAAAATTGATTTAAAAACGTTTTATAGATGCGAAAACAAAAATCAAAAAAAATAGTATAAAAATTAAAAAAATTTAATCAGATATATATTCCATTCCTTCATAAGATTTTTCTTCTTTTACAAAAGGTCTGCACCAGATATAATGATCTTTACCCATTTCAATTCTTACAGGATCCTCTTTTCCGCATCCTATATGCTTACCTTTCTCATAACATCTAGGATTAAAGGCACATCCCTCAGGAGGGTTAATAGGACTTGGTACATCACCTTTTAAGATTATTCTAGTTATTCTTGAAGTAGGATCAAAAGTTGGGCGTGCTGATAATAAAGCTTTGGTATATGGATGTAGAGGATGATAGAAAACTTTCTCTATAGGACCTGTCTCAACAAATTTACCTAAATACATAACGGCAATTCTATCAGCTATATGATGCACTACACTTAAATCATGAGTAATAAACATATAAGATAAATCGAATTGAGATTGAAGGTCTCTTAAAAGGTTTAATATTTGTGCTTGAACTGATACGTCTAAGGCAGAGGTTGGTTCATCCAAAATCATTATATCAGGATTACAGGCAAGAGCTCTAGCAATGACTATTCTTTGTTTTTGACCTCCTGAAAATTCATGGGGAAATCGATCTAGATGTTCTGCTTTCATTGAAACTGTTTCTAATAATTCAAGAACTCTTGCGCGAATTCTACTCCTTTTTTTCATTCCTTCTAATATTCTAAGTGGTTCACCAATAATATTTACAATTTTCCAGCGAGGATTCAAAGATGAGTCCGGATCTTGGAATACCATTTGAATTTTCTTACGAGTTTCTGTTGAGTATGGTATAGCCTTAAGTCTTCTTTTTTCTTCTTTAGTTTGTTTTATATCTGTTTGTTTTCCTTTAATTTGCTTTTTATGTAATTTCTTAGAAAGGACTAATTTTTTTCCTCGATAAATTATCTCACCGGCTGTAGGCTTTACTAGGTTTAAAATGGTATTCCCTATTGTAGTTTTGCCACATCCACTTTCTCCAACTATACCTAAAGTCTCTCCTTCATAAAGATTAAATGAGACTCCATCAACCGCTTTCACATCTGCAATTCTTCTTTTAAAAAGCCCACCATAAACAGGGTAATAAGTTTTAAGATTTCTGGCTGCTAAGATGACCTTTCTGCCGTTTGTGGAATCCTCTATTTTCTCCTCAACTACAGTCATATTAATTTTTCCAACCCTATAATTAATTTATATTTTAAAATTATTTTTTATGGAATTTCAATCTTTTCTTTACTCTCATCATATTTAGGTGAATCCTTATATTTTGGATCAAAAAGATGACATGCCACGAAATATCTTTCTCCAATTTCATTCAGTTTTGGTTTTACTTTATCACATATTTCCATTCTATGATCACATCTAGGATGAAATCTACAACCTGATGGAGGATATATTAGATTAGGGACCATACCACGAATAACCTTTAACTTTTGGTCTTTTTTTTCAATACTAGGAATTGCTCCGATTAATCCTTGTGTATATGGGTGTCGGGGATTTTTAAATAAGCGTTCTGCTGTAGCATACTCAACTATATTTCCGCTATACATCACTGCCACTCTATCACATGTATCGGCAATGATTCCTAAGTCATGAGTAATCATCAGTATTGACGTTCTAAATTTATCTTTTAATTCCTTCATTAAATCTAAAATTTGAGCTTGAATGGTAACATCTAAAGCAGTTGTTGGTTCATCAGCAATTAATAATAACGGTTCGCAAGAGAGCGCCATAGCAATCATAATACGTTGTCTCATACCACCGCTAAGTTCATGGGGATATCTTTTTAATATTCCTTTCGCATCCGCAATACCCACTTCTTTAATGATTTTTTCTACTTTATCATTTAAGATATCTTTTAGATATGGTATTTTTGGTACTTTTTTTTTGGTTTCTTCAATTCTAATTTTGATATCTTCTTTTTCTTCTATTGATAGTTCTGTATCCTTTAATTTTGCATTTAGTTCTTTAACTTCTTCAATTTTTTGTTTCCTTTCCAGAATTTTTTCATCTAGCATTCTTCTAAGTTCATTTTCTTGATGAAGTAAAAAGACTTCTCCAATTTGAAATCCAGCTGTCATAACTGGATTTAGTGAATTTAGAGGATCTTGGAAGATCATAGTTATATCTTTACCTCTATGATCCCTCATTCTTCTTTCTTCTAAATCCAGTAGGTTTTCGCCTTTAAGTTTTATAGATCCATCTATAATCTTTCCTGGTTCCCTTACAAGGCCGATAATAGAGAGTGCCGTAACCGATTTTCCACAACCAGTTTCACCAACAAGCCCAAGGACTTCATCCTCATACATGTCAAAAGAAACACCATCTACAGCTTTTACTACACCTTCTTCAGTATAAAAGTAGGTTTTTAAATTTGTAACCTCAAGTAATTTCTTAATGTCTCTTTTTATTGATGATATATCTTCTTTAAATTCTTGCCTTTCTTCTACTTTTTCCATTTTTCTTAATCATCTGTCTTAATCAAATTATTAATAAAAGAAATTTTATAAATTCTTCAATCGCGGATCTAGAGCATCTCTTAAACCATCACCAAGTAGCATGAATCCCAATACTGTAATGACGATCATCAACCCTGGGAAAAGAGACGCCCAAGGTGCGTCTAAAATATGACCACGGGCATCACTGATATCTCTACCCCATTCTATTAAATCTGGATCACTGTATCCCAAAAACGCAAGACCTGCAAAGCTTAGAATAACTCCACCAATATCTAACGTAACTGATATAATAATTGGTTGGATAGTGTTTGGTAAGATGTGTCTAAACATTATTCTCCAAGTTTTAGCACCAGATACCCTTGCTGCTTGTACATAGGGCAATTCTTTTGCTTGTAATACATTTCCTCTAATTAATCGTGAATAATAGGGAATCCCAAGAACACCATATGCCATAATAATAATACTCAATGATCTTCCAAAGATTGAAACAAAAACTATAGCAAAGATTAACGCTGGAAATGCAAGCAAAATATCAAAAACCCTCATAATTATAGAATCTAGCCAACCGCCTACGTAACCAGCTAATATTCCAAAAAAAATACCACAAATAAGGCTTAATCCTATTGCTGGTAGAGCCATGGTTAATGAAGCTCTGGCCCCATATATCATTCTTGCATAAACATCACGCCCCATATAGGTATTTCCTAAAGGATGCGCAGGAGAAGGCTCAGCCCAGAATAAAGGGGCATTATACACAGCATCAGCTTCTTGAAAAGTATATGGAGAAATCCAAGCTCCGAATATGGCTAGGGTTACGACGTACAAAACTATAACGATTCCTAAAATAGTTAAAACTGATTTTAATCTTTTAAGAAAACTTCTTTTACTCACAGTCTTATCATATTCACGTTCTCGAATTGTAAGTTCCTCTAATCTGGAAGCAGGAATAAGAAGAAACTTAATATTATTGAAGAACCATTTAAAAACACTCCTACTAGCACTCTCCTCTTCTTCACCTTCTAATTCTCCCTTTAATTCTTGAAGACTTACTTCTTGTTTCATTTACTTTTCCACCTTTTTTAATATTTTATTCTAGGATCTAAATAAGCATAGATTAAATCTACAAATAAATTCACAACTATAAAAATCAGGGTTGTCGTGACAACGATTGCATTCAGAACACTATAATCACGACCCGTAATAGCCTCCAACAAAAGATTACCAACTCCAAATAAATTAAAAGTTGTTTCAGTTAAAAACGCTCCGCCTAATAACCCTCCAACGTTTAATCCAATAATTGTCACAGTGGGAATTAGTGCATTCTTACGGGCATGCTTTTTAATTACATCTTTTTCTCTACACCCTTTTGCGCGAGCAGTTCTTATATAATCTTGTTGAAGAACTTCAAGCATACTTGAACGGGTTTGTCGTGTAATCGATGCGAGCATAATAAAAGCTAAACAGAAAACTGGCATTGCCAAGTGGACTAAATAATCCCCTATTAAATACCACTGCCCCGATATCAACGAATCAATTATTCTAAAACCCGTAACTTGAGGAGGGTCAACAAAACCAGCATCTTTAAAGTGATAAACGGGCAACCAACCCAGTTGATAACCGATAAAATACTGCAATATTAGCCCTAACCAAAAAACAGGGATTGATACACCTATAAGAGCTGTTCCCCTAAAAACAGTATCCCTCCACTTATTTCGATGCCTTGCAGAAATTACACCGGTTTTAATTCCTAGAAAAGAAGCAATAATCATTGAAAACATAGTTATATCTAATGTCCTAGGAAATCTCTGCCAAATTAAATCCCAAACCGGTACATGTCTAGCTACAGTTATAGAATAACCCCAATCTCCTGAAAAGATATCCCCAAGGTATATAAAGAATTGTTGCCACAGAGGAAGATGAAATCCGTGCGAATAATATGCATCCCAATATTGTTCAGGAGTGGCTCTAGGAGGGAGGTATACTCCAACAGGATCACCCGGCATAGCTCTAGAAAGAAAAAATGATAGTAATAATCCACCAAACAACACAGGTATCATTGCTAGCATCCTTTTGAAGATATATTTGATCATACTCATATTCTATTAGATCACCACATTTTTCTATTTAATAACCCTTTTTTTATTTTTTTTTTAGATTATGAAATTGTTTTAAGTTTTTTTAGAGAATTTAGATATCTTTGCTTTAAACTGGCACCAAGAAAAGCCGATAGCAAATTTATACCTAATAGCGAAAGTATCGTTAGTAATGTTTCTAATTTTGTAAAATAAATAAAAATAATTAGAATATCAAATCCATTAATGAACCAATACCATATCCACGATTCGAAAATGATAAATAGAATTAACCAAATACTATTTCTAATTCCATATTCAAAAAATCTCTCTCTATATACCGTAATAAAAACGATAGCGAATAAAATAATTGCCGATAAATATGAAGAAGGATTAAAGATTGCTCTATGTAAAAAGAGGATATTCTCTCCAATCGATTTTTCATATACATTGCAGATATATCCAAAGAATAGGAAATGAATCAAAAAACATGCTAAAATATATTTAGATTGTCTTCCAACTTCGATTTTTTTTTTCATAATATCAATCCCAAGTCTAATTTTTCTAGATCAATATTTTTAAGAAGTTTTTCAGAATCAACTTCGTTAGTTTTCGATCCGTTATTAATTATATTATTTTTTTTCCATGATTGTAAATTAAATAGTGAAAAATTATGTTCAAGCAATAATTTTTTATTATAGCAAAATGAATCAAACAGATCATCGTATATCAAATATGGAATGAAATTCATTTCTTTCATTTTTTTTGTGTTAGAATTATAAACTTTAATAGTTATTATATTAGGAAAATATTTATTTTCTCTTTCCTCATATAATTTTTCTGTTTTAATTATATTATCATTTTCAACGCGCAATATATTATTTTCTATTTTTTCCTTTAAAAAATTAATTATTGTGTTACAATACTTGATTAGGTCAGGATGATATTCTTCTAAATCCATATTGGCATTAATATTAGAATACAATTTTAAAAATTCAGAAATTAGAAACGTAAAATCATTATTCAAAAAAGAAATATCTGTGTTTATTATTTTTGAATTAATAAACCATTTTCGAATTTTATTATCATCCAATGGACGAAAAGTTATTTCTTTATATTTGTTCTTTGTAAAATTTATTAAATTTTTAATCCCTAAAACGAAAAACAATTGAAAATCTAAAAATAAATCTAATTTTTCACATAATTTATTTAGTTTAATGAAGTCTGGAAATATAAATAAAGTAGGCTCTCCATTTGATATTTTATCAATTCTCATTGGAATTGGCATTACAGGAATTTTAAACAGATCAGTGGTAAATAAATCAAAATAAAATCCAACCGGAGCAATATCGTTTTTAAATGATTTTAATTTGGAAGGAGGATTTCTAAATAGAGTTTTTCGGTTCATAAAAATGGACCTCCGCCATTTAATCCCAAATCAGATTTCTTTTTCATATTTTCTCTAAATAATTCTTTTATTTCCTACTTTTTAAAATTATGCTAAACCTATTCTGTTCAGAAATCTGAACACTAATAATTTACTTGGTTCACTCTTTTGTAATCTTTGTGTATAAATTTAAGATAAGACAAAAATTAAAGAAAAAAAAATATAATTTAATTATTTATTTAATTAAAACGCATCTCCGCCTTCATTAGGGGGGTAAGGGTATGTGTCCATCTCCCATATATCCAAATTCGCCTGGATTAAGTTGTCCCTCCCAGTACACTCCATATAAATCATTATATGAGATTGGGTTACTCCACCATCCCTTAAGTTGGCTATTGAAGGCTTCAAAGTTAATCTCGTGGTAGCCCCACATAAAAGGCATAAGAACCTCAACGAGACGTTTTTGCATCGCCATATAAAGAGGTCTTCTCATATCTTCATCGGTTTCCTCGATTCCAGCTGCCATTAATGTTTCTAAAATAGGATCATTTATTTGACAAGCGTTACTGTATGAAATATTACTGAACATTGGGTTAATGAAGTTCTCGGGATCGTTATAGTCAGGGATCCATCCAAGCCAATAAATATTTAATGAATCCCAGCCGTGACTTACACCGGGAGTCCTTCTATTGTAGAATCGATCCTTGTAATCCTCCCATGTCACACCCGCATCCGTAACAAGTACTCCAATTCTTTCGAAATTGTCCATCACTACATCTCTTATACCTTCTCTGATTGGGTTACCAATGTTATACGTGTAGTTCAAAGTTAAGAACGGCGATGGGCCGTTCGCCTGGTCTATCCAATCTTGATCTGTAAAGCCAACTCCAAAACCCATGCTATTCATGACTGATCTGGCATGTGCAAGGTCATAAGTTGCGTAATCAAATGTGCCATTATGCCATTTAATTCCTATTGGTACAGGAGATACCATTCTAACTGCGTTACCCATCTTAATACCATCAATTACAGCGGAATAGTTGAATGCGTATGAAAACGCCTCTCTCCAGGTTACATTATAAAGTCTAGTATTGATCCCCATATATGAGGTGATCGCGCTGGTTGTTCCAGTATCTAAAAGAGTAAGACCTGGAGTAGTCCTCATTTGTGCATGGTAAGCATCGAATGGATCTTGTATAAGATCAACATCACCAGCCATCACTGCCAAGTTTCTAGTATCAGAATCTGTAATTTTAACATGTACTAAGACATCTATAGCTATTCGGGGTCGCCAATAATCTTCATAAGCAGAGAATCTTACTTCGTAGGTATCTATATTTTCTAATATCATAGGACCAGTTCCAGCAACAGGATTAGGGATTATTCCTAAAGGATCTAATCCCGCTAAAGCTGGATCTATGAAATCAAGTTGAGGTGTAGATACAGGTGACATAATAGCTGCTGCTGGGAATGTTAACAAAGCACGGAATACACCATGAGGTTTATTTAGTATAATCTTTACAATATAATTACTGATAACTTCAGTGCGGTTAATGATTGGTGTACCATCACCCCACCTATATAAGGAGTCGATAACACTTATGGTTCCATAAACGTTAGTATTAGGCAGAGGGCCCCAAGGATGACCAGTAACATTCATTAAGTATGCTAATCTATCAAAACTGAATTTAACAGCAGAAGCATTAAATTGAGCGCCATCGTGGAATGTAATCCCCTGTCTAAGGTTAAACGTTAATTCTGTTCCGGTTACATCGTAAGTACCCATATCAGATGCAAGTAAGGGAAAGGAGGTCATTGGTTGTCCTAAGGAAGCTTGAGTCAAATTATTCTTAAGTAAACACTCATATACCATCATAGTCGCATCAAAAGAAGCAGAATCCCAAGCATATTGAGGGTCGATATCTTCTGCTATATACATATTACCGAATAAAAGGGTCCGTACTCCCGGTGGAGGCACAAATTCCGGCTCTAGAACAAGGATAATGTTACCAACACCGGAGGCGATTAATGCTATGGCAAGGATAATGATTGCTACATTTTTCTTTTCCATTTCCATATAAATATCACTTATAATAATTTTAGTTTTTATTTTTTTTAGATGATTTGTTAATTATTTCTTTTAATTTGTAAACTTATAAGTTTTACCCTTTTTTTGTTTTTATGTAAAAATAATCAAAAAATAAATACTATAGATTTTTTAAACAAGATTGATTAGGGCAAACTTCACATATCTCAAATTTTGAATTTCTAAAATAGATAATAAAATAATTGAAAGTGCTTATACTAAAATCAAAAAAAATTAAATTTTGCCTAAAATAATTAAAATTAAAAAGGATCAAATAAATTATAATTTGGCTTAAAATGGGTGTGATGTTAGAACAAAAACTAATTGATGAGTTAGATACCATTAAACATGTGTATTTCTTAGCATTTGATCGTGCGGCAGCTACGGTGGGAGAAACAAAAGCAGTTAATTATATGCAAGAAGAACTTTTTGATAATAATATTAATTTCAAATTGGAATATTTTGCATGGAGCAGTCCAATAAGATATCTAATGAAAACTATTTATTTAATGATATTAGCTTATTTAGTTGCTTTTAAGCTATTCTTAGTAATTGTACTCTTTTTCTTTATTAAATACATGTTTCAAAAAACTAGAAAGATTTCATTTACACAAAAAGAACAATCTAAAAACCTAATTGCCACCATAAAAGCTAGAAGACGGGTAAAAAATAGGCCAGTTATTATTTTTTCTGCTCATTATGATTCTGTGTCTTCAAGGATCTCGTATAAAGTTCAAAATATATTATTATTCATAATAAGGATTATAATCTTGCCATATATTGGTCTAACAATATTCGTGACGATTTGGATAGCACTAAATTTGTTTGAAATTACCGCGTATGATGTAATTTTTGTTTATTTAGTAAGTATAGTTTCAATAATTTCTTTAAGTGTAGTAATTCCGCTTTTTTTATTCTTCTTTATTGCAAATAAATCAACTGGTTCTATAGATAACGCAAGTGGGGTTTCTATTTTAATTGAATTAGCTAAATTAATAAAAAGCAAACCACTTGAAAACCATGATGTTATATTCATCTGGTGTGGAGCAGAGGAATGGGGGTTGAAGGGTTCAAAGAACTATATAAAAAAAAATAAATATTATCTCAAAAATAAATACGATCTCAACAAATCTATGAATATTAATATAGATATGGTAGGTACATATATAGGACTATTTAATAAAAAGGGATTAATAAGAAAAAAAGCACTTAATAAGAATTTAAACGAAATAATTCAACAATCCGCACAGAGATTAAATATTCCTTTAGATTTATTTGATAAAGTGCGTGGACCAGCTGGTGATTATACTTCATTTCGACGTTTTGGAAAGAAACTTAAAAGTTTTTTTCAGATAGCCTGTTTCCATTCAGATCGAGATTCAAAATATATTCATTCTATAAAAGATACTCCAGATAAATGTTCAAATAAAATTTTGAATGGATGTTTAGGGATTTGTTATGAAACCATATCATATTTGGATTCGCAAGTTGAATAATCTTCTGTAATAAGCTCAAATTAAAAATTAAGGTAAAGATATTTTAAACAGATCATATAGAATCTGCTTTATATCAATATAATAAAAAGTAAAAAAGAATATCGCACCTAAAAATAACCCAGCGATAAGGATTCCCTTATCGAAAATTACTTTTTCAGTACTCCGAGCAATTTCGGGTTTCGCTCTTGTTAAAAACATATATCTCATAATAATATAAAATAGAGTGGGTATAGATAATATTATTAAGTATTGATAAAAAAAACTTAAATCTTCGAATAGATAGAATTGAGATATTAAATACATAGTATAAGTAATTAAGATTGTAGCAGCAGTGATGGTATGGAATTGGTCTAACAATTTCATGTTATATTGTTTGTAGATTTTTTTATGTACTTTGGCTTTTTCTTCTCCTAATAATATTAAATCTCCTTTTCTTTTTGCAATAACCAAAAATAATGCAGCTTCATATACAGCTAAAATTAACCATGGAGATACAATAATATCTATCAAGACGCATCCTGCTAATGCACGCCATAGGTAAATTAATGCTAAAACTAAAACATCAATAAATGCAAACTTTTTAAAGAAATAATTATATAGTTGTCCCGTTCCAAATACTAATCCCAGCATGATGATGAAATTTAAATTTGGGATTAAAAATATCAATAAAATTATTATAACTGCAGAAAGGAATGCCATTAAGACCAGGGCAAACAATATAGAAAGGTTTCCAGAAGCGAGGGCTTTTTTTTCTAATTTTTCTGGGTGTAGTTTATCTTTTTTGATATCGATTATATCATTTATAATATAATTGATTGAAGATGCGCAACATAAAATAATAAAGCCTAAAATAAGAAGTGGTAAAATTGAAATGTCTAATAATTTCCCACCAAAGAAAGAACCTACAAAAATTAATAAATTTTTGTAATACTGTCTTATTCGCAAAAGATTTAAAATATTTTTAACAGTGCTTATCATATTAATTTTTTAAAAAGGACATCTAAATTAAACTTTATTAAGGGAAAAAATCGTTGTTAGTTTAAATTTCTTCAAAACTTTTTATCTTAATTTATTATTCAAATTTGTTAATTAAATTTAATTCCTTTTGAATTAAGTTTGAGTTGAAGTAGTTGTTAATATTTTTTTCCTATAGAAAATAAATTATATCTAATATTAGCCCGGCACGGATTCGAACCGTGGTCACGGGGTTCAAGGCCCCATATGCTTGGCCGCTACACCACCGGGCTTTTATTTATGTAATAAATAAATTCATTAGAGTTTAAATATTAAATGGTTTTAAATCGTGTTTAAAAAATTTTTCTCCTAATAATTTACTATTAAGTTTTAAAAAGTCAATTTCTTCGTTTTCATTTCTGTATTCATCTGGAAGCATTTGTGGAATGCTGTCTCTTATGGGGAACCAGCGTTTACATCTTGGACAAAATAAAAGACCTGATTCAATCTCAGTTTCGAGTTTAATTTTATTTATAAAAATAAATTCCGGTAATAATGTTTCAATCTTGTCAAGCTTTATATTTTTAGAATAGTTTATAATTTTCTTTTTAATTTCATTTTTAATTATATTGAAACATATTTTGCTAGCTTTATTTGATGATTTATCATGTATAAAATCTAATTCGTTAATACTTAAACTTATTAACTCAAGGTATTTTTGAATGGGAGTTTGTTCGATGATAATATTATCTTTGACAAATAAATTATCATTTTCTCGATATATTTCAATAATATTTTCTTTTTTAACAATTTCTAAATCTCTTTTCTTATAATTATTTACAAATAATTGAAATTCATCTTCGCTTGTCCCAAATGAAAAAATAAATAATTCTAAAGGGAAGTGTTTATCTATAGGGCATGCTAAAATATCAAATAGCCATGGTTTCATAAAACAACACCCTTTTAGAGAAAAATAATAATTTTTATAGTAAATAGCTTCTTAACTGTTGAATATTTTTATCTATTGTTCTATCAATCCTTCTCCTCCTTTTCATGAAATCTTCAAGAAGTTTTTGATAAGCAGCTTTAGAGGGTAACTTACCTCTTTTATATCGATTATCTAATAAAGTTAGACTATCATTCACGCTTTCTCTTTCAGCATCTAAAACATCTAATTTTTTGATTGTATTTTCAAAAGTTTCACTAGTTTCTATTAGAACTTTTTTAAATGGAAGTAATTCTTGTTTGATTTGCTCTATTTTGGTAGTGTTTTTGCTTAAGAGATTACTGTATACTTTCTTTGCTATTTTTTTTCGTTTAGCATCTTCTTCCGCTCTTCTAATTTCTAAAACTAAAGCATTTTTTTCCTCTGATAATGAACAATATTCGCGAAGTTCATCTACAGGAATTTCAACTTTTTCAGTAACA
This sequence comes from Candidatus Hodarchaeota archaeon, assembly GCA_048887145.1. Lineage (GTDB taxonomy): Archaea > Asgardarchaeota > Lokiarchaeia > Sigyniarchaeales > SOKP01 > SOKP01. The sequence goes on along the minus strand of JBHLKA010000001.1, from coordinate 12,035 downwards.
AATTTTTCTTCTCTTTCTTTTTTGATTTTAATTACAATAACATAAATTGATGCTAAAAGTCCAATTATTAATGAAATTAAAATTGGTCTAAGTAATAATTCAAAGAGATCAATTGAAAAAGTGAATTGAATCATTTTAGATTCAATTGAGGTTACAATGTTAAAGTTATATACCAAAGTTTTTGAACCTCCAGAATCAATTATTGCATCAGGTGGAAGCGACACATATTCCAAATTATTACATCCTTGAACAACAACATTAATAGTTTGTTCCCTACTTACCCAATCAAAGGTTGTTGTAAATAAATTGATTTGGATTGATTCTTGAAACCAATTTATTGAATTGTAATCACTAATGTCTAAAAAATATTCTACAGTAAAACTGATTTTAGATAATGGTTTCAATGGGACTCTGTTTTGAGCTAAATTAATAATAAATGATTTTTTATTTGAAAATGCCTCACTATCATCTAAAACAACATCTTCACCAATGTTGCCAATATCATCATACACATGCACATTTTTGGAGCTATACGGAATATGTAATGGGAAAGTGCTTATATCAATAGCTCCCAAATTCTGGAATATGTAATTCTCTTTAACTTTAATTATTCCCCATGGTGAGATATTTATTTCGCGATTGACTTTTTCGAATTCCATTTTGGTAAATCTATTGTCTTGAAAAGTAATTAAGACCTCTTGTTGAGATTTATTGAAATTTGCTAGAAATGGGTCTACACGATCAAAATAAAGAGTTTGAGTCAAATCATATACTATGTGAGTTTCAATGATAGGGAATCCAAGATCCTCTACTGTATCAAACCAAATAACATTTGAGGTCTTAGGTAATATGAAATTTGTCTGGATTTCCCCACCTTCTGCTTTATAAGGTAAAATTGGAAAAATAGATTCTGTTATATTGATATATTGTTCAAGTTGATATTCCGCAGTTAATTCTGTATAATAAATTAGACAATTTGTGAGTGAATGGTAAAAAGATATAGTTGTTTTTTGATGGGGTAATAGTGGTGAATCAAAATAGATAGCTATTAGTTCATAATCATTTAAAACAAGATAGTTTCTTTCAGTTAATAGAGTATTCTTGCTCTCACCCGTTGCTTTACAAAATATTACATCATTTGATTTGTTTAAATGTATTGGAAAAAATATTGAAGTTATTGGGTTATTATTTTGATTTAAAATCGTTAATTTGTCTTTAAAATTTACTAGATCATATCCGCTAATATTTACAGTTCGTATCATATCTGTAATTAAAATATTCTCTACTCCTTCTAAACTTGTAGATAATTTTGGAGTTATATTTTCCTCGTTAATCTTACTGTTTTCAGAATTATAATGAATATTTGATATTAGAATAATTAGAAAAATCAATCCTATAGCTAATAAACAAATTTTTTTTCTTCTGAACATATCTTTATATTTTACTCCTTAAATTAACTACAAATAATTAAAATAAATAATAAAAATTTATTTAATTTTATTTTTATAATTCGGGATAAAACTTAATATTAATAGAATTCTATATTAAAATAATTCCTGATTAAAAACTTTTTGATAAATTAGAAATCATGTCTACAAAAAGAAGATCCCAATCAAGACGCCGAAAAAGACGAAGTGGAACTGCTCCAATGCCTATGGGAGGAGCGGGGTTAATGAGGTTTTTCGAGGATAGTTCTATTGGTATAAAGGTGGGACCTATTAGTACAGTTATTTTGACAGTTGCATTAATTTTAATAGTAATTTTTGCTCATCTTGGTATTTTTGAATGGTTATTTACACCTGGCTGATTTAAATAACTTATTTTTATTACACTTTACAAGATTGTATTATGAAGATTTCTGAGTTTCAAGATTTAATGAAAGAGTTATATTTTAAGAAAGATTGTAAGAGAGGCATTAAAAATACATTCTTATGGTTAGTAGAGGAAATTGGTGAATTGGCAACACTTTTGAAAAAAAATAATATTGATACTGCTAAAATTTCAGAAGAATTAGCTGATATCATTGCGTGGACAAATTCATTAGCAAACTTATTGAACATTGATTTAGAGCATGCTCTCTTTAATAAATACCCAAATCAGTGTAAAAAATGTGGTTATAAGCCCTGTAAATGTACGAATGAATATTAAAATATGAAATCTTTTTTAATATCAGTTAAACTTTCCCTTCAATTAAATGTTCAGAGCAATCTATATGCCTTATCCAATAGAGATCTTTTGGCAAAATATTGAATTTTTGACTTTCAGGAATTGATTCTTTAAATGCAAGTTTTACCAAAATATAAGGCATGTTTGCTAAAGGTTTATTGAATTTTTTAGCGGCATAAGAGAAAAAATAGCTCGTTGTAAAAAATCTACCCGCATTAATTTCTGTAGGGCAAATTTCTCCATTTTTATCTTCTTTTAAATCAACACAAAATACGCCTGTTGCGTCTGGATCAATTGCTAATACTGTCTCAGTTGCCATTTTGTTTACATTATCATCATGTATAGTTTTAGCTACTATAGGGGTTCCCGTAACTCCCGAAGGAGCGAGATAAGGATAAATATATTCAATTCTTTCTCTAGCTTGTGAGGTAATTAACTCTCCATTCTTAAAAATGCTTTGAAAAGCAATATTTCTGCCTGGTAAATATTCTTGGGCAATAAAATCCCATTTTTTTCCGCGGGCACGCCAATATTTAATCCAATTAACTCCAGTTTCTACATTTTTAATTGGAGTGCTTCCAGTACCACCAGCACCTTTTTTGGCACGAATCCATAATTTTTCTCCTAACCAATCAAAAGCATTTTCCAGATCACTTTCTAAATGGGTATCCCTTATTTCAATGGCTCTAACAGAAGGAAAATTTTTTTTTCTCCAAATATCAGCACTTAAAAATTTATCTTGACAAGTTCGAATTGTATCTTTTTTTGGTAAAAATGTAATTGCGTTAAGTTTTTCACGATTTTCAGAAACTTTAAAGACCTCAATATCAGGTTGAGGATGGATAAATTGTATTTTATATTGATTTATTATCTCATTTAAGCTTGGTATGTACTGATCTGAAACTGCACGAGGAACTAAAAACATTTTATTTGTCCAGGGTTTTCCAAATTCTAAATGATAAGGATTAATATCTGTACCATATAATTGGATTTTCTCCTTAACTAAGCTCAACGATTTTAGAAAATTCACTCCTGCTGGACCTCCCGAACCAGTAACTAATATTTTTTTCATGATTGCCTTAAAGTAATTTAATAAAAATTATGATTGCAAAAATTTTGTGAAAAATATTAATATTGGGTTTTAATTAAAGAGAATCATGCTGTACTCTACATAAAAGTCTAAGTTCCCAATTCTTTCATTTTGTCAATTTCTCTCCAAAAAAATTTGATTGTTAACAAATACCATAATATTAATCCTGGAGTAACTAAAAGGATTGAAAAAAGGATATTACTAGGAATTACTATTATTCCTAAGTTAATATCCTCTTGAAAAATCGACATGATAACAGAATCGATAAAAATCAATGATATACTAATTATAGCTAAAAGAATTATCATCAAAATTACGGTTCCCCTTATTCTGGGAAAAAAGTATGATATTAATATTATTAAAACTAGAAAAACCATGAAAATAAGGAAAAAGGTAAGAGCATTTAAATTACCCAATGTCCATTGTATAGATAAGAAGGCAGTTATGGAAAAAATCCCACAAATAATTGAAATAATATAAAATTGTTTTATTAATTCTGGTTCTTTTAATGGTCCTTTTGCTAAGATTAATCTCGGTAAGGTTAATGCTGCATCCTTTTGATCTGAGGCTTTGATTCTATCATCCTCTAAAAGGATTATATCATTTTTCTGAGTTTGAATCTGACTGCTTTCTAAAAAACCTTTTACTGAACTAATTACATAAAAACTATTTATAACTTGAATAAGAAGTGCACAAAATACTGCAACCTCTAATGACCCTAATAATGCAATACACGCAAAAAGAGAACCCGTGCCTAAAGTACCTATATCTCCAGGAAAGATTTTTGCAGGAAATTTATTATATAGGAAAAAAGGAATCAAAACACTAATTCCAGAAATAATGAATATTACAGCTTCAGCAGAATTCCAAAATATTGCACAAATTAGAAGAAAACATAATGCAATTAATGATGTCCCTGAACCTTCACCATTATATCCTTCTAGCATATTCGATGTGTTTGCAAAAAAAGCTACGATGAAAGGAGCCACATATGGATAAATTCTTGTTAATCTTGTAAATCCTAGAAAAGGTATTGTAGGAGAATGGATGGTTATAAAACCAAAAAAATTTGCTACAAAAATAATTGCTCCTGTAAAAACCGTTAATAAAATCTTATATAAAGATCTTAATTTTATCCGATCATCAATAAAACCTATTGCTCCGGATAATAAAATCGTTAAGAGAAAAACTAGCAATTCATTACGCAAAATAGGAAAAAAAATGATGGCGAATAACGAAGTTACAGTCAAACCAAGGATAAGGCTTAAGCCTCCTGACTCAGGAATTTCAGGTTTTGCATTTTTGTGAATATCATAACCAACAAACCCTTTATTTCTCATAAATTTTATGAGATAAGGTATAAATGTATAAGTTACAAAAAAGCCGCTGATAAATATAATGACTAAATAAAAAAATTCAAGTATTTCCCAATTAAATTGTGATATTAAAATCATAGATTCGATTTTTTAATTGTTTTTTTAAAAATAAAATATGACTTTAAGAAATTAAACATAATTTAAATTAATTTTTCTACAACTCTTTAGATGTGAAGTTTTATTGAAACATATAATGAAAGATATAATAAAGGGACAGTATTTAACTATATAATAATAGTTAAATTCATTTTCAACAAAGTAATAGATTTTTGATAATATTTAGAGGAGTAGAATCCTAAATAAATAATTAAAAAGGAATCATGATGGAAATCAAAGATAAAAGTGTTTTAATAACAGGTGGAGCAGGATTTATAGGATCTCATTTAGTAGATCGCATTATAGAAGAGAAAGCAAGGAATATAATTATATACGATAATTTTTCAACAGGAACTAAAGATTTCATCCAAAATAAACCCGTTGAGATTATTGACGGCGATATATTAGATTTTAACAAATTAAATTCATGCATGAAAAATATAGACATTGTTTCTCACCATGCTGCTGAATTAGAAGTTTTTACGGGAATAGAAAATACCCTACATGACTTAAAAACAAATATTATCGGGACTCTAAATGTTTTAAATGCTTCTCTAAAAAATAATGTTAAAAAATTAGTGTATGCGTCATCGGGAGGCGTTTATGGTCAAGCGCAATTTATTCCTGAAACAGAAAACCATCCTCTTATGCCTCATTGGCCTTATGGTGTAAGTAAATTAGCAGGAGAGAAGTATTGTAGTCAATATTATTTATTATATAGCCTCCCAACTATCTCTCTGAGATATGGAATAGTATATGGTCCTCGAGAATGGTACGGAAGAGTACTAACAATTTTTATAAAACGTCTATTAGAGGGAAAATCACCCGTTATATTCGGTGACGGTAAACAAAGAAGGGATTTTGTTTATATATCGGATGCTATTGCAGCAAATATTATGGCAATAAAAAGTGAAAAGGCCAATGGTATGGTTTTCAATGTAGGTGGAGGAACCTCATATTCAATTATTGATTTAGCACATATCTTAATAAAACAATTTGGAAATTCTATAAGCCCCATTTTTGACAATCCTCCACCAGGAAAAGCCAGTAAGTATCAACCAGATCGAAAAAGGTTACCAGGAGAATTACAAGATTTTATACTTGATAATTCTTTAATTCATAAAACATTGGGATATAAACCAAAAACGAGTTTAATTGAAGGTATAAAGAAAGAACTTGAATGGATAAAAAAAAATCCAGAATTTTGGAACTATAAACCACGTGTATAATTAAATACTTAGAAGGGATTTCATGAAAATATGGTTAGATTTTTGCGAACCTAAAAGTGTGACTATGTTAAGACCTTTATATGAGAAATTAATAGGTGATCATAACGTCTTTATAACAGCTAGGGATTTTGATTCTACTCACTTCTTATTAGATCAGTGGGGTATCAATTATACTCCTGTAGGAAGCTATGGTGGTGGAACACTAAAAGGAAAGTTATTAGCATATTCGAATAGGTTATCAAAGTTAATAAAAATTATAATAAAAAGAAAGCCTAATTTTTTGTTTTGTATCACTTCTCCAGAAGCGATGAGAATTTCTTTCGGTCTTCAAATTCCTAATATTATGTTTAACGACGAACCGCGATCTTATGGCCCATGCTCCACAACGTTTCCATATGTTAACCAAATTATAGTTCCTCAATGTATTCCTATCGAGTGGTATTTGGATTATGGATTAAAGGAGGAGAAAATAATTAGATTTAATGGGATTGATGAGGTTGGATGGCTTTCTGATTTTAAACCAAATAGAGAAATTATTAAAGCCCATGGGCTTAATCCTGAAAAGTATATTGTATGTCGAACAGAGCCATCAAAAGCAGGCTATTTAACAGATAAAATGGCTCCGCATGAAACCAAATTGAGTGAAATTATACCAAAATTACTTGAAAATGAAGTTGATTTTAAATTTTTAATATTAACCCGGAATGTTGAACAATTTAAATACTTAAGTAAATTTTTCAAGGAATCTATAAAACAAAATGTAATAAGAGTATACACTGGATTAAACAATCTAGCACATTTTATGTTTTATGCTAAAATGGTTATAACTGGAGGAGGGACGATGGTTAGAGAATCTGCGCTATTAGGTGTTCCATCAATAGAATTTTTTCCATTAGCTACTTACCCTCAAGAGCAATTTCTTATAGATAATGGTTTTCCGTTAAAACATGTAAAGAATGCCAATTTAATAATTAATACCGCTTTAAAATTTTTAGAAAAGAATTACAAAATAGATACAAAAGAAAAATTAAGACAATTCGAAAATCCAATAGAAATTGCCTTGAATGAATTTAGTAAAAAAATAGAAAACTAATTTATATTGATAAGAATTTTTCATAAACTTCCTCTAATTTTTTTCCAACAGAATTCCATGAATATCTGGATATAAATTCTTGAGCATGCTTAAGTAATTCTCTGCGCTTTTCATCACTTTTAATTAAATTAATTAGTTCTTTTGCTAAAAATTTCGGGTTTTTTGGTGGAACAAAAATCGCATGGTTTTGTAAAACTTCTCTATATGCTCCTATAGAAGAGCAAATAGCAGGAGTCCCACAAGCAATTGCTTCAATTGGAGTTAGTCCAAATCCTTCTGAAGAATATGAATAAGTAATAAAAACATCACCCAAGCTATAATAAATAGGTAGTTCTACTTCTGGAATGAACCCAATAAAATGAATATCTTTATATTTTTGTTTCCACCTTTTATAAGTTTCCTTCATATAAAAATCTGGAGTTCCACCAATTACTAATTCGAGATTTGGGATTTCTCTTTTTGCATATTTATATGCTCTAATAACATTTTCGATATCCTTATATAAGGCTATACGTCCAATATATAAAGCTACTGGACCTTTTAACCCTAAATTTTCTTTAAGTTGCTCTGCTTTTTTAGGATAAGGTTTAAACTTGCTTTCAATAGCCGAATATAAATTATGAACTTTTTTTAGGTCAATTTTAGGGAAGAAATTCTTAATTTGCTGTCTTGTATATTCTGAACATGTTGTTATGATATTAGCCTTTTTAATAACTTCCTTAATTAAAAGCTTCTCAATTGGGATGACTGAAAAACTAGATTCAATAGGTCCTAGATCATGAATAGTTGAGATGAAATTATTTTTATTGTATAATAGTAAGGGTAAAGTACCTTTAGGTCCATTTCCATGAATAATATCAAAATCAATATTTGTTAGAAATTTAATAACATTTAATGCGAATTGAGGTATCCATAAATAACTCTTTCGAATTATTTTAATTTGTGAGATATTTGGATCAACTAAATTGAGGTTCCATCTACCAGTTATAACCTTAACGTCATGACCTCTATTTTTCAGATAATTATATATCCCTGAAAAAAATTTTGCGCTTCCATCTTGACTATCTGGAGAAATTGTTAAAGAAACAAGAGCAATTTTCAACTTTTTCATATGCAGAATTTTTTTTCTATTTTCAATTGATAATAAATATAAGTTAAGTTAGTTGTTCATAACCATCCTCAGTTATTAATATAGTTTCTTCAGTTTGAGCTACGAAAGTACCTTTTTGTTCTGCTAAAACATTATGAACTTTTAATTTATCTTGTTGTACTAGTTCTTGAATTCCAAAAAGAACACCCATTCTAAATTCTTTACCTAACCATCTTTCAGCAAACGGCAGGGTTTTATAATTTTTATTAATAAATCCTAAGATCTGTTTTGAAAATTTTCTTCTTAAAGGAACCCTTCCAGTATAGGGATTAAGTTCGTAAATATATGAGGCATTTGTGTAATGAACAGAGCCGTTTCCTGTTGAGGCAAATATTTCGACAGCAAACACATCTCCTTCTTCCATTATATCACCGCTTTGAGATCCTAATTCAGGTAATTGTTTTTTGCCATGAACTGTCCATCTTTCAACTTGATGTCCACCTAGTTCTTTAATTGGAATATATTTAAATCCTCTTACAATATCTTCAATTTTCTTTCCTATATCTTTTGTATTAATTTTTGGTTTTGCCATCATTTTTGCTGCTTCTACAGCCACTTCTGTTGCTTGAATAATATTTTCTAATGCTTTTTCATCATTAAAGTTTATAGTAAAAGCCGTATCAACAAGATATCCGTCAATATGTACACCTAAATCAATTTTTACAATATCTCCATCCTTTATCACTAGATTATCATCTCTTAATGGAGATGTATAATGAGCTGCGATATTATTTATTCCTACATTTACAGGAAAAGCACAGCTTCCTCCTAATTCCACTATTTTAGATTCTGTTGATTCAATTAAATCTAAAACTTTAGCTTCTATTTTTATCCTTGGTTTAATAAAGCTTTTAACTTCTTGAGCTATTTTTCCCGCTTTTCTGAGTGATTCAATTTCATGTTGTTTTTCTTCAGCTTCTTTTTCTAATTCCTCTTTACTTTTCTTTTCATCAGGTCTACTTTTTAATTTTTGATCCTTACTCATTAAAATCAGTAAATGTAAATTTTGATAAAAATATTTTTTAAAAGCTTATTATTTCACACTAAAAATAAAAATAAAAATAAATAAAGTAAATATTAATAATTAAATATAGTTAATTTTAATAGATCATATAATAGAATAATTTATCACCCATTTAATTTACATTATTGTTGAGGAAAAAGTTAAGGAGATTAATTCTACAACATAATACATTATGGAGGAAATAAATTTTGTCTGAAAACATCAGTGAACTTACAGATCTACTAAGAAAATTATCTGCTGTAAATTCGGATATAGAAGGGTCTGCTATTGTTAGTGTACAAGGACTTCCAATTTGTTCTGTTTTAAGCCGTGATGTAAATGATGGTATTGTATCTGCTATGTCAGCAGCAATTCAGAGTGTATCAGAAAGAGCGGTTGAGGAATTAGATCGTGGAGGTTTAAAAAGGATTCTTATTGAGGGTGTAAGTGGAATTATAATTTTATCTAAAGCTGGTGAAAATGCTATATTATGTACATTATGCCATGCTAACGCAAGTTTAGGAATGGTTTTTCTCAACATTCAGAGTGTCGCAAATAGAATAGCAGCTTTATTGGATTAATTTTAATGATAGAAAAATTATATGATTGATTTTAGAATTGCTAATTCTTCAAAGATATCAACAGAGAATTCAAACTTTAAATCAATCTATAGAAAAAGGGATTGGATGAATTCAAATTGAGCATACAAAGTGAATCAAAAAGAAGAGAGTTAGAAAATAAATATCATGGATATATATCTTACTTTTTAAAAAATAAAAAATTTGAAAAAGTTGGAGAATTAATTGAGAAATCGACAGATTTAGATGTTTTTATCGATCCCCGTAAAATTCCTAATCGATTTGAAATAATTTCCAATTTATTAGTAGAATGCATTAGAAATCTTAATTTAGGTGAGATTTTTAATATTTTGAGGTTTGTTAATAAATACGATTTAGTTGATAAAGATTTAACTGATTCAGAATTAAAAATTGTTGAAAATATTAAAAAAGATTCCCTATTCATTACTAATTTAATTGATTTATTTGGAATTGTTTCTAATAGTTTTATCCTTTACGTTAGAAAAGCAATGCCTTCCAATTTATATAACTATTACATAAACTTTTTTAGCGAATTTTCTTATTATTCTAATCATAGTTATGATATAAATTTAATATTAAATTATTTAAACGAATATAACGTTTATGGATTAACTGTTAAATTATTGGGTAATTTAGAGGATTTTATTACCTCATTTAATAAGAAATATATGAATAAGGATGAGAAATTTTTCGAATTTATGTTTGCAAATAAAAAACATTTAGTTTCACCAAAAAACATCTTAAAAAACATGAAAAGAATTGCTTCTCAAGAACAATATAAATTCTATAGCTTATCAATGATTATTTTATATGGAATTGGTCCTCAAGGATTTGGATTCACCTTTTCAACACCCAAGGGGGAGGTAATTGAAATCTGCTCTGATGTAAAAGAAAATGATGCTATAATAATAAAATACAAACAATTCTTAACTGAACAGTTTTTACTGAAACTAAAGCAAGAATTAATTGATCTTAATGTTGAGGGTTCAATAATAGATAAATTAAATGCATACCTCTTAGAATTACTTAAACCTAAGAACTTAATTAATTATTATAAAAAGGAAGAGATTTTAAGTAAAATTAAATATTTTTTCGAGTCTAATATTTCAATTTTAATCAATAAAAACGAACATTTTCAAAAGTTAATTTATAAAATTTCAAAAAGAATTTCTAAAATTTTAAGACCAATTGAAATGATAGACCAATTTAAAGCTAGAATGGATTTATTAGCAGATGGAAAGTTAAGATCTGAAGATATAGCAAAACTCACAAGTTTAAAAGAAAAATCTCATTTTGATGTTCTTAGAGAACGTGTTTTTCTTCAATATATCGTGGATTGGTTTTATGAAATCTATTTAGAAAAAGAAGCTGACGTGAAAATTAATAAATAAAATTTAGTTAAAATTAATTAAAAATTATAGAATTTTTTTTAATCCTTTGAATTGAATTTAGTCCTTACTCCTTTTTTTTCTCAAAGTAAAATCTAAACTTCACCCTAGAGCCCAAAAAATGGTCCGAATAAAATAACTTGGATTAAAAGTAGCCATCCAAATCCAGTACGTATCTTTAATGAAACAAATTAGCCTAAAAGTATAAATATTGCATACCCGTATATTATTATATCTTTTAAACAAAAATAATTCTATTATATGTAAAGTATTAAAAATTAATTTTTTAAATTAGAAAAAGGTGAATAATAAAAATGTTCGCTACATACGTAGAATGGCTTAACGGGATTTCTGCCTTGGGTGTACTTACTTTAAATCTAATAATAGGTTTTTACGGGTTATATAAAGCAAGAAAAATGAAAGCTAAACTTCTAACGGTAACTGCATTGACTATTATTTTTGTTGGATTATTATGGTTAGGGCCAACCACCGATTTTATTAAAATTCTTATAACAGACACTAATATTGAACCATATTGGGTATATCCATTACTAAGTTATATGTGGGCTGCTCCGGGTATAACTTTGGGTATGTATATTGGTGGAGAATTATTGATACCTAAAAAGAAATGGATTCTAGTGGGGGCTTTCCTCATTATAAGTATTGCTTATGAATTTTTTCTTTTTTGGAACCCCGTCGTTGGGCAGATTGGTGCATTGGATTCTTTTGAATTTACGATACCAGGTATAGATTTTGTAGCCGGTACAAATATAATTGATACATCTAGTAACTATGGGTATCCCACTGCCTACTTTTTAATTGTTTTTATACTATCTATTTTAATT